>DAOLNV010000017.1:47113-59289 GCA_035416745.1 Candidatus Hydrogenedentota bacterium
GGACTGGCGCGGTTCGGCTACAGCATGCTTCTCGCGCCGATGCAGGCCGGCCTCGGAATGGACAACACCCAGGCGGGGTTGTTGGCGACGGCCAATCTCGTGGGGTATCTGGTGCTTTCCGTTCTGGGCGGGGCGTTGGCGTCGCGGTACGGTCCCCGCGCGGTCATCGCGGCCGGCCTAGCCCTTGCCGGCATGGCCATGATTCTGACGGGCCTCGCGGGCGGAATGCTCTCAGCCGCGTTTTGGCGCTGCGTGACAGGCATCGGGAGCGGCGCAAGCAACGTGCCGGTGATGGGTCTGTTGGCGGCGTGGTTCGCTCCGCGCCGAAGAGGCCTGGCGGCGGGAATCGGCGTGGCAGGGTCGTCGTTTGCTCTCATCCTGCTGGGACCTGGCGTGCCGAGGCTGCTCGCGTTGTTTGGCGATGCGGGATGGCGCGTGTGCTGGGGGATTCTCGGCTCGATCACTATCCTCCTTGCGGGAGCGAGCTTTTTGGTGTTGCGCAACCATCCCGAGGACGTCGGCGAGCTGCCCGTGGGGGCGCAACCCGGCGACCCGGCGCCCGCGCCCCGCACCAGCCCGCTCCGCTGGGCCAGTGTGTACCGGTCATGGACGGTGTGGCACATCGGGCTGGTCTATATCGCATTCGGATTCTCGTACATCATCTACTTCACGTTTTTCGTGAAATACCTGATGTCCGGCGGCGGCTATACCCAGGCCGAGGCGGGCAGACTGTTCATGATCATGGGGTGGTGCAGCATATTGTGCGGCCTGGTGTGGGGATCCGTTTCAGACCTTATCGGGCGGAAATGGGCGCTGGTGATCGTCTACACCATCCACACGGCGGCGTTCCTGCTGTTCGCGTTGGTCCCGAACCCCGCCGGCTTGACCATATCCGCGGTTCTGTTCGGTTTCACCGCGTGGAGCATCCCGGCGATCATGGCGGCGGCGTGCGGCGACATGTTGGGCCCGCGCATGGCCCCGGCAGCGCTGGGGTTCATCACCCTGTTCTTCGGCATTGGGCAGGCGGCGGGACCCAGCGTCGCGGGAGCGCTCGCGGACGCTTCCGGGTCGCTGGCTTCGTCGTGGCTGCTTGCCGCCGGCGTGGCCGTGCTCGGCGCGATAGGCGCGGCGCTGTTGCGTCCCCACGCCCGGTAAACCCGTCTCTCAGGACGCGATTTCTCTGTAAAGCTCGCCTTTCCGGATATCCTCGTCGCGGTAATGCTCCTTGAACCAGGCGACCAGCGCAGGGAGATATTCAGATGCGCGGGGACAGCGAATACCGTAACGGGCGAGGGCGGCTACGGCCTGTTTCGCGTCGTAGCGGACACGCAATCCCGAGTACACGAGCACGTAGTAGGGCATCCCATAAACCTTCGCGACCAGCCCCAGGCGAAACAGCGGCCCAATCATCGAGAGAGGAAGGCGCAGAAGCGGTTTCGTCTTGCCCCACGCCGCGCAGGCCGCATCGAAGAATTCGTTGTAGCTCAGCGGCTCGGGATCGGTCAGGTGAAACACGCGCCCGGTTGAATCAGCGTCCTCGAGGAGGCAGACGCACGCGTCAGCGACGTAATCCACCGGCGGGGCGTTGCAAAAGGCATCGGGCGCATCGGGGACGACCCAGTGCAGGTTGCGCGCGATCAGGCGCAGCGCGAAATAGGGCCCGTCGAGCTTGTCGAATGCGCCGGTCTTCGAATCGCCGACCACATACCCCGGCCGGAAGATGACCGTCGGGATGGCGTCGCGCCGTTCGCGCACGAGCTTCTCCGATAGATGTTTGGTTTCCTCGTAATGGTTGCCAAAAGTCTGCCCTTTGTCGAAATCATCCTCGGTAAACGTCCCCGCGAAAGTGCCTGAAACGGCGCAGGTGCTGACGTGCCCGAACCGCACCAGTCGCGGCGCGCTCTCGACGAAGTCCAGCACGTGACGGGTGCCGTCCACGTTGATACGTTGGGCCACGGCGGCGGGCACGCCCAGATCATAGACCGCCGCGAGGTGCAGAGCATGGGTCATGGACCCCCGAATCGCCGCGGCGGTTTCCTTGTCAAGGCCCAGGCCCGGCTGGGTGATGTCGCCCTCGACGACAGTGGCGCGCCGCGCCGCGTCATCCGGCACGGCGGTCCGGACAAAGCGCCGCAGACGCTCCGCGAACCGGCGGTGTTCGAGGAGGTACAGGGTCACGCCTTCACGCGCAAGATGCCGCGCGACTATCTGGCGTCCGATAAATCCCCCGCCGCCCGTGATGAAGATGGTTCTTTCCGTCACGACGCGAATGACCTCACAGGCTGGATTCTATCATCCGGGAGAACACCTTGCCAGCCGCGCTTGCAACACGGACAAGATCGTGTCAGGCTGAATGTTCATGTCACGGAAGCGGTGTTGTGGCGTAAATCGCATGGTCCAGATTCGGAGGGTGGTCCAATGGTGCGCACAGTTGTTCTCGTGATGTTATGCGGCGGGGTTTGCATGGGAGCGGCGGCCCAGCAAGCTGCCGAAATTCCCGAGCTCCGGCCGCCCGACCGGGCGTCGCTCGAACGGTGGCAATCCTTGCGATTCGGCATGTTCATCCACTGGGGTCCGGTATCGCTGAAAGGCACTGAGATCGGGTGGTCGCGCGGCAAGCAGGTGCCCGTCCAGGAGTACGACCAGCTCTACAAGCAGTTCAACCCGACGGCGTTCAACGCCGCCGAATGGGTGCGTATCGCCAAGGACGCGGGCATGCGCTACATGGTGCTGACGTCCAAGCATCACGACGGGTTCTGCCTGTGGGACTCGAGCCAGACCGATTACGACATCATGAACACGCCGTTCGGGCGGGACGTGATCGCGGAGCTCTCGAAAGCCTGCAAGCAAGGCGGCATCGCCTTCGGAACGTACTACTCGATTCTCGACTGGTACCAGCCCGACTACAACACGTCAGACAACCAGGGCGGCCCGGGCTACGCCCTGCCCGCGGGCCAGGAGCCCAGTATGGACCGTTACGAGAAATATGTTTACGGGCACATGGCGGAACTGCTCGGTAAATACGGCCCGTTCAATGTCATGTGGTTCGACGGCGAATGGGAGCCGCAATGGTCGCCGGAGCGGGGCGTTCGGCTCTACAACTACGTTCGAAGCCTGCAGCCGGATATCCTGGTCAACAACCGCGTCGGCAAAGGCCGCCAAGGCATGAAGGGCACGACCCAGGAAGGCACGTACGCCGGGGATTTTGACACGCCCGAGCAGGAGGTCGGCGCGTTCAACCGCGAGCATCCCTGGGAAACGTGCATGACCATCGGCACCCAATGGGCTTGGAAACCCGATGACAAGATCAAGCCGCTCAAAGAGTGTCTGCGGACTCTCATCCAGACCGCGGGCGGGGACGGCAATCTGCTGTTCAATGTCGGGCCTATGCCGGACGGACGCATCGCCCCCGAGCAGGCCGAACGTCTGCGCGAGATGGGCGTCTGGCTCGAACAATACGGCGAAAGCATTTACGGCACGCGCGGCGGACCTTTCGCGCCGGATGCGAGCTGGGGCGTGTCCACATGCAAGGGCGACACCATCTACGTGCACCTTTTTGATGGGGGAAGCGAGCCGCTCGTTCTGCCGCCCATCGATGCGAAGGTAACGAGCGCCACGGCACTGACCGGCGGCTCGGTAAAGATGACCCAGAACGAAAAGGGCGTCGCCCTCCACGTTCCAAAAGCGGACCGCCAGGAGATCGACACGATCATTGCGCTCAAGATCGACGGCAACGCGGTGGATATCGCGCCGCTTAACCCATAGGCGCCGGCTGGCGGCCACGTGGCGCTGTGCGGCGCGTTGTCCGGGGCGGCCCCTGGCACACGGGCGCGGGACTCATCCCCGGACTATTTTGGTTGAGAGTCTTTCTTTGGCTCTTCCGGGGACTTCTTCTGGCCGCCTTCCGCGCCAAGAATGCCGCGCAGAATGTTCGCCGACCCCTGCAACACATCCACGACTGTCTGTTGTCCGGTTTTCGCGGCGTCCCGGGCGGTATCGGTAACCGGACCCGTGATTCCTTCGGCCGTGGTAAGCCCCTGTACCGATACTTTGGGGTCGGCGGGCGGCCCGGTGACGGCTAAACGGTAACTGGACTGTTTGCGGATCTGGTCCGCCACATCGCCCAGTTTTACAGCATCCAACACCTGCGTGGCCATCTGCAAGAAATTGATATCCACCAACATGTCGGTGGCATCTTGTGGGAAATCGACGGACCCTCGGGCGGTCATGGCGAGGGTGGGGCTTTTCAAAACGAACTCGTTGATGGTCATGAACCCCTTATCCAGCGTCACTTTTCCCTCGCAGGTGTCAAACGCGATGCCCTCGTCTTTCGTGGAGGGCATCCGCAAGCGGATGATCTCGGTGGTGCGCATGACGGTCAGGATTTTTGTAGCGATGCCCAGCTTGCCCAGGGTGCCGTTTCGCGATACGAACCGGACGTTTCCCGTGGCGCCGTTTGTCGGGTTTATGCCGCCTCCGAAGGGGGCCGTCAGTTGCAGCGTGCCGGTAGTCGCCCCCTTCAGCCCTCGGGGCGCGGCGAAGGCTAACCCGTCCACAACGGACAAATCGACCTCGTTCAGGGCGAGGTCCATGGCTATCGAGGACGGCTCCGGAGCCGTCGCCAGCTGAACCTTCGCGGTCCCTGTCACCGTGCCGCTGCCGGGTGCCATGGTGAAGTCCTGGACATCATAAACGCCGTTCTGGCCCTTCACGGTGGCGCGCACGTCGCCGACTTGAGCGTGGCGGTACAGCACGTTGGCGAGCTGCACCTGGAGGTCCAGGCTGGGGCGGGACTTCGCGGGCGGACCCTGCGCCGTCTCCGGCTGGTCAATGGCGGAAGCCTTGTCTTTGCCCGAAAACCCTTCGGCCGCGGCGGTCAGCGTGTCGATATCGAGCTGGTTTCCACGCACAGCGCCTTGCCAGACGCCCGAGGGCGTCTGGTGCACGGTCAAGGTGAAATCGGAATTGAGCCCCCGGATAGCGAGATTGTCGAGACGCGGTGTTTCGTCAGCATACGCCACCCGCCCATTAATGGAATCGAAGCGGAGCTCCTCCGAGAGGCCCAGCGCGCAGTCCTGCAAAGTCAGCTCGAGGTCAATGGGGTTTGTTCGCAGGGTTCCCGCCACATGACCGTCCGCGCGCACATTCTCAGCAAACAGATTCTTGAGCGCGGCGACCTCGAGATCGAAGTCGCTGGCCACGCGGTCCTGCTCGAAACGGGCGACGATGTCTTCGCCGCCATAGTGCAGCGTGGCGGTCTGGGGCTTCCATACCTGGTTTGCGCGGGCGACCAGCACGTCTGCCGCAGCGGGATCGCCGGGCTTCTTGTTCACATAATCGCCGAACCGGAGGGACGCCTCAGACAGGTCAAGGTGGGCTTCGAACCGTTCCTGGTCCATCGGCAGTTGTACGGTGACGGCCGCGGTACCGTCAACCTCCATGGCGGCAGGCAGCAAGGCGCGTGCGGCGCTCACAGGCACGGCCGCCGCGGCATCGACCGACATCACGGACATCGCATCGTTCTTGCGGCCCAGCGCGATTATGGCGGACAGCGCGGGCGATTCCTGGCGCGCAAGCCTGACGGCCCCCTCGGCGGTATCCGCCGTGGGGAGAGAGGCGTCAAGTTCGAAGTGCGAGACGCCATAGGCCCGGGCGAAGTCCATCAGTGCGTTGCGAGAAGCTTCGTCTTGCGGGAACGGCAGATTCAGTCTGGCCAGATCGGCTTGCACGGTACCGGTAATGCGCTGTTTCTGGGGACTGATGCGGGCATCGGTTGATAGAGGCCCCAAGAGCGTGGATTGGCACGACGCCTTGACGCTGATGGCGTCCGGCTGTGCCTCGAATCGGCCCGATATGCCCGTCAACGTCTCCTCGAGTCCCGCAAAAGCGAGTCTGGCTTGCCCCTTGTCGATGGTCCCGTCGATCTGGAGGTCTTCGGGCAGCGGCTTGCCTTTCTCGAACGTGCCGGCGATGCGTTTGAAGGCGATATGGCCGCCGAGTTCCTTTACGGTATCGTTCTTCTTGACAAACGCCGCGACAACTTCCGGCGAGAGCGTGAGATCGGCCGCGAGGTCGACAGACGCGCCCGCGCGCTCAAGCTCCGGTTTGACGGCGCCTTTTATGGCGAGACCCGTGCCGGTAATCTCGTCTATAAGGACTACGCCCTCGTCGAGGTGCACCTTGCCCCGGATGTCGCCGAAAGGCTTTGAACCGCTGGCCAGCGTGGGCTGCACCCCAGCGAATTCGATGTTGCCGCGAACCAGGCGCAGCGCGCCTTCCGCATCCACACCGAACAACAGCCCGGATGCCGTGACGGCGGCTTCCTTTTGGGGCACGAGTTCGAGTCCCTCGGTATTGACCAAGGCATAAACGGCCGCGAGCGCGTCGCCCTCCACCGTGGCGCTCTGGAGTTCGCAGGCGAACGCGCCATCGGGGCTCCGGGTGGCGTCAGCGCGTACGGTAAGGTTGGGCGCGGTCAATTCGAAATCATTCAAGGTGACTTCGCCGCCGCGAATCCAAAGAGTGCCGTCAAAGGGTCCGGCGGCGGCTTGCACCAGTTGCGGGGCGCCTTCGGCGGCGGCGGCCTGGCCTTCGAGCTTCATGCCGATGGTGTCAGAGGTGACCTCGTCAAATGTGGCTTTCGTTTCGAGGATCAAAGGAGGCATGGCTTCGCGCTCGAATGCCTGGCGCGGGTCAAACCCGCGGACCTCGACCCAGCCGGATGGCGCCACGGCCGGCGAACCGCCTTTCCGGATGGCCATAACGACATTGGCGGCCGCGCGCGCAGTCTCGCCCAGGAACGGCAATGTTCCGTCCGCCTCGACAGGGACCGAGCCCGTCAGGATATCCCGGGCAAGAATATCGCCCACGAAGACCGGGCGGCTGATGCCCGCCACGCTAATCCGTGCGGAGCGGGCCCGAATGCTCTCGACGCTCACCTTCCACTTCGAGGAGGTTTCCTTCTTGCTCCTCTCTTGAATGATGTCGATGCGCTCCTGGACCTTCGCGAGCTCTTCGGGGAATGACGCAGCCAGACCGTACAAGGTGACCTCCGAGACGGTGACGCGGCGCGAAAACAGGCCGTTCCACTCGGCTGTCACGCGGGCTTCGCTGCATTGGACGCTGAGGTCGCCCTCTCCAAGGACGACGGCATACGCCGAAACAGACGGCTGCGGGATGAGCGTGAGTTCAAGGCGGTCTATCGAGACCGGCATTCCCGTGCGGTCTTCGACGAAGCTCTCTGCCTGCTCGCGGTAGCGGTCCACGTTCACGAAATACTCGACGACCTGAACCGCGGCGAGGCCCGCAACGGCGAGGATCGCTAAGGCTGTCAACCACTTATGGCGGCGAAGCCAAGATTTCTTCGGGTGTGCGTTGGTTTCGGTCATCGGGACGCTCGTCACTCTCTGAACAGGACCGCAAGGTCCTAGCCGGGCACTCGCGGGGCCGCCTTCTTCCCTGCGGTAACGGAGTGCCTCAACGGTTTCAATACAGGCCTGTTCGTAGTCTACCATTTGACCGGCGCGCCGGCAATGAAGGGCTTGGGCACTGTCGGCTTGTAACCCCTCCTGACGGGTGCTATGCTGCTTTGCGAAGCGGAACAGAGAGGTGTTCAAGGCTCCGGGTGGCCGTGGCGTGGCGCGCCGGCCTGATTGGGAGGATGGAGAGGCGGCCTGTGAGGAGGTGTCGGCCCTCGGAATACGCGCCGAAGAAGCCGGACTGCTTGCCAAGGCCCCGAATCGCGAGTGTGAAGGCCATGCTGCACGTGCAGAAGGCACGCAGGGTGGCGCGGCGGAGGCCGTCCCCGCTCGCTGTGTCACGACGGCTTCAAATAAGGGCGTTTGGCGTAAGGACTTCCGTTGACAAGAGATTACCCTGGGTCTAGAATGAGCCCAGAAGACAGGAAGCGCCTTCCTCTGAATGCTCGATAAAGGGAGACCAGACGGAGGCTTCCAGGCAGATGTCGGCCACGATGTATGTAACAATCATGTTGGCTATCATCGCCGTGTGCACGCTGGTGAGTGTGCCGCCTCTGTTTTTTAGAAAATGCCGCGCGTGCGGCACGCGGAATTTTCTGGAAGCCCGAAAATGCAGAGCCTGTGAGGCTCCGTTGCCGGACGACCGGCCGTAGGGCCCGGGGTCCTGGAAAACGGCGCATCCGCCGGTGCAAGGAGGAGTATCGTGGCATCATCGATGATGAATTGCCCCTACTGCGGAAAACTGACCGACCCGCGCCTGGACAATTGCGTGCACTGCGGAGGTTTCCTGCGCAAGAAGGCGAGTCCGGGCCAGCGGCGCAGCAGCGGGGAAAAAGAGACCTGTCCGACATGCGGCGCGTTGGTGCAGGGCGGGGACATCATTTGCGTGGCGTGCGGAACGAATCTGCTGACGGGCCAGCGGATCACCGAAGAACAGCCCGCCCCGGCCAAGAAGGCTGCAAGACGGCCGTTTGCGCTGCCGTCGGTGAGTCTTAAATGGGTTGCGATTGCCACGCTGGGTTTCCTGATTGCGGTAATCCTCCTTTTTGTGTTGCTGTTAATCCTGAAGCGCGACCCGAAGCAAGCCGCCCTCGATGAATACAATAAGGGGAACGCGGCGCAAGCGATCAAGATCTTGAACGATTATCTCGAATCCGTTCCAGATTCGGTTGACGCGCACCAGGCCTTGGCGTGGATGCACTGGGAGAACGCGAATTATGCCGACGCGGCCCGCGAGCTGGCCAGCGTGGTGCGTCTGGACCCGGCCCGCCGGGATGCTCATATGGGCTTGGCTCTGAGTTGGGCAAAGGCCGGCAGCGACGAGGGGCGGCAGCGGGCCATCGCCGCCCTGGAAAACATGGTAAAGGAGTTTCCGGCCGACCGGGATGCGTGGTTTCTCTTGGCGCTGCTCCGGGGCAAACAGGGCAACATAGCTGGGCAGGTCGAGGCGTTGCGCGAAGTGGCGCTGGGAGGAGGACCCACGGCGCTGGCGGCACGCCAGCTGCTGTCCGTGGGTACGGCCAGGCAGGGTTATGTGGAGGCGGCCCGGCAGACGATCCAGCAAGTGTTGCAGGAAGCCCCCAACGATGGCGGCGTTCTGGCTACGGCGGGCATTCTGGCTTCTGAACAGGGCGATATGGCCGGCGCAACCGAGTACTTGCGGTCGGCGGTGAACAATGGAACCGGATTCGACGAAGATGCGTTGACGCTGCTGGGGATACTGCTGGTTTCCCAAGGGCAATTCAGCGATGCCCGGGACTACCTGGCGCGGGCGCAGGCCATCAACGAGTCCAACCCGCGGGCACGGCTTTTTCTCGCGGTCTGCCAGCGCGAACAAGGGTTGTATGAAGAGGCGATACAGGAACTGGACCCGCTGGTGAAGGCGTCGGGGCCTCTGGCGGCCCAAGCTGCGGTAGAGTTGGGGCGGACGTATCTGGCGATGGACGACCCCGCCCGAGCCACGCAAAGCCTGACGCAGGCGGTCCAGTTGGGCGCATCCGATGCGGCGCTGTACACCCTTCAAGCGCGCGCGTATGCGCGGGCTGGGGAAGATGTCGCCGCGCGCGATGCGTTTCGCAAGGCCATTCAGGCGGATACGAAGTATGCCCCGGCGCATCTCGAATTTGGGTTGTATTTTCTGGAAACGGGCAACCCTGCCGAGGCCGTGGGCAGGTTCGAGCGTTATCTGGAACTCACCGATCCTGCGTCCAAAGATACGCGCGCCGAGGAGGTGCGAACGTTGTTGACTCAGCTCAAGGAATCGCTCAAAGCAACGGAAGGTGCTACATAAACCGCGAGGAAAGTGCCGATGCGGAAAAGTGCGTTAGGCTTGGCGGTGATGGGGCTGTTGTGGGCTTCCCTGCCCGCAGGCGCGTGGGGGCCCCAGTCGCAAATCGCGATTGTAACTACAGCGGGACGCATGTTGTCCAAAGAGGGCGTGGCGCCACTATCGAAGCTGGAAAAGGAAATCCGTCAAGGAGCTTCCCTCACCTCTGGGGAACTCGAACGTATCATCCCTTCCGCGGACACCGAGCCGGTGCGGTCCATCCTCACCCAGGTTCAACTGCTTCAAACAGTGCGCGAGGCGGGGGTGGACCCTTATTTTGCCTTCCGGCTGGGCGCGGTGGGGAAGGTGGCCGCGAATGTGACCGCGCCGATGCAGGCCGCCGGTCCCGTTTACAGCAAGATGTATTACGACGATGTGGATCAGAACATTACAGAGACGGCACTGGACCTCCAGACGCGGGTAATGGTGGATTCAGCGGAGTATTTCGCGAGGCTCGCGACGGAGCTCGAGGCGCGCCGGACCATGCTCGAGCGCGATTACAAGTCGGGGCTGGGGTTCGACGGCGTAGCGAAATCAACCTATGGCAAAGACATCAGCCGCTCCATCAATGCCGTGGGCGACGTCTGGTACACCGTGCTTCAGCGGCGTGGCGTCGCGGCAGGCGTATCGCAAGAACAGAAGCGCAGCTACGTGCTTCGCGCCATGGCCTTTTACATTGACCGCGGCAACCCGGGCGAAGTCGATGCTGCCCATAAACGGTTCGGGGTGCTGGACGTATATACCGGCGACGTCATGAAAGAGATCGGCGATATGATGTATGAAGCCGGTATGCGTGAGCGCGCCGTGACAGAGTACCTTGCGGTCTTGGAAAAGGAGCCGGAGCGCAAGGACGTGGTTCGACGGATTGCCGACTATTACATCGACCTTGCGGATGAGGAATTGAAGCAGGAACGCCTCGAGACGGCTCGCGATTATTACGCCCGGGCGCTTGAGGTGGACCCCCTGCATCCCTTCGCGGAAGCCAAGCGCCTGACGGCGGAGAAGCTGATTCGGGAGCGGGATGCCCGGTTGGCCGCGGCGCGGGACGCCATCGGCAAGGCAAAAGAACTCGAAGAGCTTGCCGAAGTGAAGGCATCGACAAAACAGTATGCCGAAGCCATTACCCAGTTGCGCACCGCGCTTGAACTGTATCGCGGCGTCACGACGGAGTTCGTGGTCGAGAAGCGGGCCGCCCAGACCGGCATCAACACCGTGACGGCCCGGTTGCGGGAAATGCAGTCCAGTCTGCAACAGAGCGCGCTGGCCCTCAGCGGAGCGGGCAGCAGCGTAGACGCCAGCCGCCTGGCAGGCAGCGAAGGCGCCCGGCAGCGCGAGGCGATATACGAGCGCATGCTGGACGACGCATACCAGAAAGAAGTCGAACGTCTCCTGCCTCAAGTCGATTTGCGCATACAGAAGAACGATTGAGTACCGCAAGAGGATTTCCGGCACGACTCGTTAGAGAGGCAAGCCTGCGCAGGTGCCTCACGTTCAGAATGGGATTCATGAGACCTGTGCGAGCTGTGGGCCGCAGAACTCTCATTCGCGCTGCGGGCACCGCATCAAAAGCCGCGATTGTTCAAGACGTTGGCATGAATTCGTTCATGGGACGCATGGACCTTCGGGTTTGAGCGCGGCGCAGCCGCCGCGAATCGCAGTGCCGACACCCGGCGAGGCCAAGTACGCGATTCCTTTGACTCGGCGGGGTTGGTGGCTCAGTTCGCGGGCACGAGCAGGGCCTCGCGCACAGGAGCCAACAGCGGGGGGATGCCCCGCAGGTCCACGGAATGATCTTCCCATGATTGAACCGACGGCTTGGCCAGGCGCAAGGTCCATGCGGCGCCCGGGCTGGGTTCGGGGAGTTCGACTTCCAACGGATGCATTGCCACCACGTTGTCGGCGTCCTGGACAGCCTTGCCCTCGGGATCGATCAGCGCAGCGCGGATGGCTTCGCCCGAGCCTTCGCCGGCAACGTGCACGGCGAACTCGGTGGTTCCAGCGGGCACCCAGAAGACGTAATCGCCGGGCGCATGAATGAGGTCGATGCGGCGGCCCTCGCCAAGCAGATTCACGGGGTGAGAGCTGCGTGTCAGCGCAATGCGGTTCTGGCCGGCGTCGGCGGTGATGCGGTAGAGGCCCGTGGCGGGGGCGGTGAACGCGATTTCGGTCTCGGCCTCGAACGCGGCTTCGGCACGGTGAGCCTCTTCTCCGGAAGGCCCTTGGACGAGGACCGGGCTCGTATTGCCGCCATACCCGCCAACTTTCTGATAGCTCAGCGCGAAGCGCACTTCGTCGCCCTCGGAGGCGTAAAGTGCGAACCGCGCGCCTCCGCGCAATTGCGCGTATCCAAAGCCGTACCCCGCGCTCGGCGG
>DAOLNV010000017.1:59389-71271 GCA_035416745.1 Candidatus Hydrogenedentota bacterium
ACCGCGCGCCTCCGCGCAATTGCGCGTATCCAAAGCCGTACCCCGCGCTCGGCGGCGTGTCCGTCAGCGGCCTCAACGCGCACCCTTCAAGGCTTACGCGCGGAATGCGCTTGACGGGAGTGACCGGCATCCATTTGTCGAGCATCTCGCGGCTGAGCGGCACGGTCTCCTCAGCCTCTCCTCGCACGATGACAAGGGCGCCGCTGATCTGCTCGAGGGGCAGCCCGCCGGTTCCGTCAAGATACGTCATGGGGGTGCGCTCGATGTTGTCCTGAATGCGCACGTTGACAAACTCGATGCCGCCCACCGGCTGCTCGGCGTCATTATGGCTGCTCAACTGAACCGGGGAAGTCGCGCGCGCTTCCGCGGCCGGATTGATCAGGGTGACGTCCTCGAAGCGGATGGCAAGGCCCGACGGCGGATTGTCGCCTATCGAGATGCCCGCGCGGCCGCTGCCCTGGAGAACGCAGTTGGCGAACACGACGCTGCCGGTCACGGCCGCGCCGGCAGCGTTGTTGTTGTAGACACCCGCGCTGACGTTGTGGTCGTTGAGCGCGCGGCAATTCTCGAACCTTACCGAGAGGGGCTCGGAATGCGCCCGCAACGGCCGCAGGTAGAGCACGTACCCGGCGCCGTTGTTGTTTTCGGTCAGGCAATTGCGCATAACCACGTTCACCAGCCGTTCTTCGGGATGGTTGGGTTCGAAGTCAATGCCCGCCTGCGGGGGAGTGCCCCTGGTATTGCGCATGACCGTGTTCTCAATAAGCAGATTCTCGGCGGTGATCACGCTGATGCCTTGGCGATAGTGACTTTCGCAAACCACGTCCTTGATGTGAATATCCTTATTGGTGACCCACTGGGTGGATGTGCCGAGATAAATGCCATCGCCTCCGCTTTCGGCGAGAGTCAAACCGTAGACCTTGATGTTCGTGCTGCTGCAGATGCTGAGCGTATGCCGCCATTCGGCCTTCTTGTACAACTCGGGGTTGTCATAGTCGGACCGGTGCATGCGGAACGTGGCCCCGTAGCCGATAAGGGCGATGTTCTGCTTGTTGGACGCCGTAAACAGGCAGTCGCTGCCTCCCTTGAACTCGCCCCGTTTGGCAACCACCTCGACGCCCTTCTCGAACAGGATTTCCTGGTTGCTTGCCAAGCGGAGGGGGCGCACCACCCACGGCTGGCCCACGTGGTCCACCGTGAGCCTGGCAACGCCCGAGTCGATGGCTGCCTGCAACACGTCGGTGGCATCCTCCGGGTCAAAACCCCACCACGACGCCTTCGCCTCGGTCAGTTCACCCGCGGCGACGCGGTCCAGCGTGTCCTGGTTGACCGCGGCCCATGCCAGACCCGTCGCAAGAAGGGCCGCCGCCGTGAATGTCAACATAATCGCGCGATTAACCATGGCTCTTTCCTCATCCCCCCGATGCAGCTCACCGGCCGGCAATGCACACAAAGACCTTAACAAACGAAGATATTCCCAAACAAACCGGTGCGCGATTTGTTGCAGTTGCCCCGAGAGGCGTATGCGCCTATACTATCTGCTGCGTGGGCTTGGAAAGGAGAGATCTGTGCGGACAGCGCTTTGCCACAGCGTTTTCATAATCCCCCTCATACTCGTGCTGGTATTGGGCGCGGGATGCGAGGGTGGCGGCCTCGACATCAAGGTTGCATTGCCGGATTCCGGGGATCAGCCCGGTGGCGATACTGACGGGGGCGGCGGCGGTGGCGGCGGCGGGGATACCGGCGGCGACACCAACGGAGGTGCGGGCGGCGGCGGCACGTCAAGCGCGCGGTTCGCTGGAAACTGGATTGCGAGTTTCAGCGATGACCGTACGACGTCGAGCGCGCAGTACGGCCAGATTCAATACGCGGCCAGTCTCAAGATTCAGCAGAACGACACCAGCATCTCGGGCAGCGGGATCCTGTTTCGCGTATTCCGGGAAGGTCCGACCGCGTCGAACCGCATCAGTGTGCAAATGACCGGTACGGCGTCGGGCGACGATGCCATCTTCACACTGCGCTCGGGCAGCGGCGGCCTCGACCGGGACCAGACCTGGTACGTGCGCCTGGCTGGGAGCCGCCTGGCCGGGATGTACGTGGCGGTCGATGGCACGGGGACGCTCGCGCGGTCCGGTCACGCCGTATGGCGCAAGGCGTCCACCGGTGTACCAGATAGTACCCCCTGGGCGGCGGCGTACACGGACGAATTCGGGTACTCGGGGTTTCCCCAGTACTCCCGGACCGCGTCAGTCACCCCGGTCATAACCGAAGCCGGCTTGTCCGGCGCCGGCACATTTTATGAACACGGAAGAGTGCCGCCGGGCGTGAATTTCGACATTACGCGCGGCGGTATTTCGGGAACGGAGGTCGGCCTGACCTTTGGCGGGCTGGACCTGCTCGAAAATGAGGTGGATTGGTTCGGCTTCTTTGGCGGAAGCATCATGGAAACCGCCTACGCCCAGTTTGATGCGTCAGACTCGATGATTCGCTTTGGCCATACCACCTGGGTGCTCGCGCCGGAACAAGCTTTCACCGCGATAAGCGGGGCATGGGCCGGCTCGTTCTGCGACCGGACAATCGAGTCCCCCAACCAGCCTGAGGATTTCGTCGCGATACTGAATCTTAGCGCGGAGACGGGGGGCGCCGTGTCCGGATACGCCCTGATTCGGGATGAAGCCGACGACCAGCCGTCGTTCCTGCGGTACAACATCGAAAGCGGCAGCATGATCGGGACCCAGGTGCAGCTTTCCATGAGCCGACTCACGGGCTCGTTTTTCTGGGACCTCCGTCTCGCTCAGGGCCTGCTCGTGGGCTCGTACCAGCGTTTCATTGGCAGCCAGGACCGGCCCATCAGCACGGGCCACGCCGAATTTCGCATCATGACCTCGGCGGGCACGTTACGGGGCACGTGGGCGTCCGCCTACGTAGACACGTTTGGCGCAGTGGAACCGGAACAATCCCAGTTGGCGGTCATTACCGTTTCCAACCAAGCGTCGGTTAATGCCCCATTCAGCGGGTTTGGCGCGTTGCGGTTCGCGGGCGAGTCCCGCCGCCGCCTCTTCAACGTGACCGGCGAGGTCGCGGCCGGCGATATCGTCTGGCAGTGGCGAGGGGCCGATTTGTTCGGAGACACCATATGGCACCTGCGCCGGTGCGGCGACCTGTTGTACGGGTCGTACACGAATTACACGGCAGGCGGCGCGATCGAGTCGCGCGGCGTCGGCATGTGGGCGCGCTCCTCGTACAGCGCATCGTTCGAGCAGTAACCCGCGCCGTAACTCCCCCCCGCCAAAGACGATAGGCGCGGGTATTCCGGATCTGGCGTCCGGCCTTGCGCCAGACGGCCCACGCGGCTTCGGGAGGCCTCGGATCAGTCCCGATTTCGGGCTGTTTCGTGGTAAACTGGCGCTGTTCGGGCATGCGGTTCAGGAAACCTTTGTATCCCTGGGGCTGCGCTCAGGTAAGGGAAGGGAGGGCGTCATGCCGGTGCGCAAACTGAAGGAGTTCCTCGATAATGAGGGCATCAAGTATGTGACGATCAGCCATTCGAAGGCCTATACCGCCCAGGAGGTCGCGGCTTCGGCCCACATATCGGGCAAAGAAATGGCAAAAACAGTCATAGTCAAGCTTGATGGGGCAATGGCCATGGTGGTGTTGCCCGCGAACCACAAGGTCGATTTCGACTTCCTCGCGCGCGGGCTTGGCGCGAAAAACGCCGCCCTCGCGACCGAGGAGGAATTCAAAGGGCTCTTCCCCGACTGCGAGCCCGGCGCGATGCCGCCTTTCGGCAACCTCTACGGGATGGACGTCTACATCGAGGAAGGTTTGACCGAAGGCAGCCGCATCGCTTTCAACGCGGGCTCGCACACCGAGGTGATTCGACTCCCCTACAGGGATTTCGAGCGGCTGGCAAAACCCAAGGTATTCAAGGCTTCGATGCAGTGACCGGGCTTTGACGCAGGCCCATCCGTTCACTCACGCAGGGCCAAATCCACGGTTTCCGTTTCACCGGTGCGCAGAGTGACGAAGGCGCGGTCGGAAGTGAACGCGTCCTTTTCGATACCGATGGCGAGAACGGTGTGGCGGCCGGGGTCCAAGGTTTGCACCGCATACTCACCCGTGGGGTTCTCTTTTCCGCTGCCGAAAATGCCGCCCGAAACAATGGTTATCGCGGCGATCGGGACCGACTCCAAGTCTTCCTCTTCCATGAATCCGGACACGACGTCGTAGGCTGTCAGGGAGGACTCGCCTTCGAGCACGACGACCCCCACGATATCGCACGATTCCCGGTTGGTAACGCGCCCCGTTACCCCGCAATTCGCGCTGAGCGTGATGTCGCGGACCACATGCCCGCCGGGAGGCATGGTCACCTCATGGCGTGTGATCCGAAAGAAAAGTTCGGATTCATCGCCTGCCGCGACATACAGAATACCTTTGCCGGCCAACACATTCTCAATCCGGTAGAATGCGACTCCGCCATCGCCGTCTTCGGCGTCTTCAACACTCGCCTCGTACCGCACGCTGCCCTGCTCGGTTTCGAGTTCGAGCCGCACCCCCGCATCTTCGACGGCCCCGGACGCCATCACTATCCGCCCTTCGAGCATGCCTGTGGGCCGCTGCAACTCGAAATCCACCAGTGTGACTTCACCCGCCACGAGCTCGGCCGTCCGGGCGATATCGACGCCACTGCCGCCCCAGGCGCTCGCATCGACCCGTGCCTGGACCTGGGCAAGCCCCGGCGGGAGACCCGTCAACTCGTATGTGCCGTCGGCGTCGGTGTGTTTCCCGTTCTCATCCAGCGCCCGCTCGCCCTTGTAGAAAGCGACCACCTGGCATTTTTCGAGGGGTTCGCCGTCGAGAGTTACCCGGCCGCGCACGGCCGCCATGCCCTGCAGCACAATGCGGAGCAGTTGATGAGGCGGCGTGCCAGGGTAGATGGTGGCATAGCCCGGCGCATACTCTGGATGCCAGGCTATGATGTCCTGTTTTGGTTCCCTCGTGGGACCGATTCGAAACCGGCCGTCAGGCCCCGTATATGTTTCCGCCTTTTGAGGCACGTCCCCCGCCCAGGACATGCGGTTTTCGAGAATATACGCGCCCGGGATGGGTTGGCCGCGAGTGTCCACGACGATTCCTTCAAGCCCGTCCAGGGAAGGCTCAAGAGCTATAGCAACGCTGTGGGGCGTGTTGGCCAGCTCCTCGGCCGACACCGCGATCTCCTGTTCCACGTAGCCTTCCTGCCAGATCCGCAACACGCCCGCGACCGGCTCGAGATCGGGAATCGCGGCCTTTCCCGCAGGGTCCTCGACCTTGGCGCCGAACCCGCCGCCTCGTCCATCCCCCCGCGCTGTTGAGTGCCGCACCTCCGTGGTGTGACGAAAGTTGATGAAGTAACACACCAGCGGCCCCTGGGTATCGCTGCGCACGACTTGGATTTCAAGCCGGGCCCGCAGCGGCAGGGCGAAATCGGCGTGCTCCGTTCCGGCCGGCACCGGGGCCTTCTGTTCGGGGAAATAGGCGGGGTGCGTCGCGGTCACGGCGAAAATGCGGCTGGGCAGGACCTCGATGCGGTAGCGGCCTTCGCGATCGGAGCGGGATTCCATGCCGTCTTCCCCTGCGCACGCCACAACGGCGCCGGGAATGGGATTGCCAAACGTATCGCGCACGCAACCCGATATCGCCAGAGCCGGGGACGTTTCGGCCCGCGGAGCCGATTCTACACGAGGCGAAGGGGTTTCGCCGGCCGGAGGGGCAATTTCAACGGTGGGTGCGGCGGTTTCGGGCTCGGCGGTCTCGACCGGCGGCGCGGCCCCGGGCACGGGGATTTCCATGCGCCACCATATGCGCAAACCAGCCACCAGCGCGATCGCGGCGACCACCCCTGCGGCCACATACGCGAAATGGCGCCGTTGCGACATACCCGCCC
Organism: Candidatus Hydrogenedentota bacterium; assembly: GCA_035416745.1. Taxonomy (NCBI): domain Bacteria; kingdom Pseudomonadati; phylum Candidatus Hydrogenedentota; species Candidatus Hydrogenedentota bacterium. The sequence goes on from DAOLNV010000017.1 coordinate 65,316, forward strand.
TCTCTCCCGGACGCCCCGCGCGCTCCAGGCCCGCCCCGGAAAGCAGGCAGAGTGTCCACACCACAACAACCAGAAGACAATAGGAATCAACCGCCCTTGCCAGGATTCAATTCACATGCATTTAATGCCGGCATCTTCGCGTGGAGTTCCACACAGCGCAACAGCTCCTCTCCATGGTATTCCGCGGATGCGATGATGGCAATACCCCGCCCGGCTGGTATACTCGGGGAGAGGATGCCATGGTTTCCACGATGCGTATCATACTTGCGGCGGCTGTGTTCGTCGGTCAGCCGCTTTCCGCACCCCCCGAGGCGCGCGGCCTGACGCTTGCACGCGGACGCGCCTTCGTGCCGGTCTGGCTCAACGGCGTCGGCCCGTATCCGTTTCTCATTGACACCGCCGCGCCGTATGTTGCGCTCGACGCCCCCATTGCGGCGACTCTGGCCTTGCCGGAGACGGGCGAGCCGGAACAACTGGGGGATTTTTCCGCGCAGCCGGTCCGGATCCAGTCTCTCGAGGTTGCGGGGCGCCCCGCGATTGCCTGCAACGCCTATGCTGCCGACCTGAGCCCGATGGAAGCGGCATACGGTCTGCGGGTGGCGGGCATTCTCGGGCTTCCGGGTCTCCCCGACCGCTTCCTGTTCAATTGCGAGCAACAAACGATTGGGCGCTTCCCGCCGGAAACCGGGCCCGAGTGGTTTGCCGTTCCCATGAAAACGGCCGACGACGGCGTACTGCGCGTCACGGTCACGATTGACAAGGAATATACCGTCGACGCCGCCGTGGACACGGCATTCAGCGGGACTCTGGCCATACCGCAAGCACTTCTCAAGCAGTGGGGCCTGTTTTCGGAGAGCACGCCCCGGCTCCGGGCGGCGAACGAGGGAGCGGTCCAAAGCGCTACCCAGATTCGGCTTACGCAGTGCGCGGTGGGCGATATTACGGTGAATGGGCCGCTTTGCTCACTTTCGGAGGAACCCGGAGCCCGGCTGGGCATGCGGTTTCTGTCGCGTTTCGAAGTTGCGTTGGACCGCGAGGTGAAGATGCTCTATCTTCGGCCGCTTGTGCCCGTGCCGTGGTCCGACCCGCCCGTATGCAGCGCCGGGCTGGCCCCAGCAGAGTGCGTAGACGGGCTGTGGAGCTTTTTCGTCGCGGAAGATTCCCCGGCGCAGATGGCGGAGATTCTGCCCGAAGACCTGCTGGTGTCGGTCAACGGTCTCGATATGGCGGGGCAGTCGTTCGACTACGTGCAACGCGCGCTGACGGGCAAACCGGGGGCCTTTCTGGATGTGGCGGTCCAGCGCGGCGACGAAGTACTCGTGTTCCGTGTTGCAGTGGAGGAGGCACTGTAGCCAGGAAGTCGGGAGGGTATTGTCCCGAACCCAAATCCGGATAACCCCGCGATTGGGGAAACTCACACAAAGACACGAGAGAAATGGCGCCTGCGAAGCTCGATGGGGATGGGAACTTGCCGTGCCACGCGCAGACCCCGGACCTCCGAATCGCGTGCAAGAACCGCTTCGCACACTGTTTCCAACAGCCCGGGACCCGTCTCTCGATGAAGCGCCACCGCGCAAGCCACAATGACGCTTCCTATCTCATTCTGTTTCGGAGGATTCGATCTTCGTGTTCCCTGTGTCTCCGTGTGAGTTCGTTCTTGTCTCTTATGGAGACAATAAGATCCCTCCAGCAAGGGCTTTCCTATCTGGCGATCGGGGTCGGGGGGCTCTTGTCGGGTTTTGAACGCGTATCGTGTATAATCCTGCCTTGAAAAACCGGTAACAGAGTACGCATACAGCAAACCTCATGCGCTTGCAACCTCTTGGAGACTGTTTATGATGAGCCTGCGACCCCTGTCAAGACTTGTTCCCGCGTGTGCCTTGTCCGTTGTGCTGGTGGTTCTTGTCGCCCTGCCCGCGTTTGCGGCGGCGGAAAAAGAAGATTTCTCGGCAAAACCGTGGGACCTGCGCGAGCATTACATCTTTTCGTTCGATCAAGCCAATGCCCGGTTCCTGTACGGGTCGGACAACGCCGAGTGGAGCATCGAATTCGAGGGGATCGGAACATTCATAGACAAGGCCAGGGCCTCGATCACCTTTGCCGACGGCGCTGAGACAAGACTGGTTGATTTCGATAAAGGCGAGGCGGACCGCGAGCATTTCGATACGCCCATGGGTTCCGGCAACCACTTTTGCGCCGACCTGCCCGAGCGCAATGGCATCAAGGTCCGCCACATGGTTTCCGTTCATAATGAGTACCCCTTCCTGATCATCCGCATGGAAGTCACCAATACCGGCCAGGCACCCATCGAAATCGCCAAGATGAGTCCAGCCATCTTCGGGCCGGACTGCATAAAGAACGTAAGCGGCCAGATGCAGGCGGCGATTCGCCGGATCGATATGCGCGCGGGCTACGCCGTCTTTGATCGCGGCGCCAAGTCGTCTCTGGCGCTGTTTCACGACCCCGCGAAGGAAAAGACTATCGGCCTCGGAGTGTTGCCGCTGAATATCGCCCGGTCGGGCATCAATCTCGAACCCTATGGCGGGTCATGGCAGGGCGATATCGCCTCGGTATTCGAGCCGCCCGTCAAATTGGAGCCCGGCAAGAGTCTGAGCGCCGATCCGGTGTTTGTGACGTTTTCGGTTCCTAAACCAGAAGAAGTCGAAACGTATTTCACGTGGACCCGGAGCAATCTTCCGCGACCGAGCACGCAACCGGACGCTCCCCGCTGCTGGTGCACCGTAGAGGAAGACTCGGGCGCGGACGCCCTCTACGCCGCAGCCGCGAAGTGGGCCGAAGCGGGAGTGCGTTATGCGTTGGTGCCCGCCGCGTGGGAATCGCGCCCGGGCTCGCTGGAAGGCGCGCGGCCCCGATATCCGAAGACGATGCAGACCGTGGCCGCCGCGCTGGGCGCGATGGAGATGGCCCCGGGTATCACGGTCGAGCCTTTGGCCGCGACCAAGGGCGGCGAGGCCTTTTCGGCCGCGATGGCCGGGCAGACATGGCTGAACCTGTCGCATCCGGAAGGGCGGGCCCAGGCCGTCGCCAACATGCGCCAGGTCGCCGGATGGGGATTCAAGTTCTTTGTGGTTCAGAAATCCCCCATCCCCGATGAGGTGCTCCGGGCCTTCAACATGACCCGTGCCCAGGCCGACGCCCTCGCCCACGAGGTCGTGGCCGAAGCTGCGGGAGACCTGCCGGTGTTTCCGTCGTCCGCGACCGCCCTGAAAGACGGTCTCGAAGACTGGCTGGAGGCGGCGGGATGCACAAGCAGGCTCTGGGAATACCAGATTGCGGCGGGCCCTGTGCGCTTCGACACGTCGGGCGTCCGCAGCTTGAGCCCGGACGTGTGCACGGTGATGGCGTTCTTCGGCGGTCCCATCGAGTTGCTGGGGTTGCCCCATCGCGAACTCGTGCCTCAGATTGCCGCGATCAAACATCAGGTGGCGCAGCCGGTCGATATCATGCAGCGCTCGCCCCGGACCTGGCTCGTGGCCGGGGACGAAGCCGGCAAAGGCGAAAGAACTCAGGTCACATTCCCGAAATCATCCTCGTGAAACGCCGCAGCGAGCGTCTCTCGCAGGGCGGCAATGCACGAAGACGGGGGAGGTCCCGCGCGATGCCAGGATCATTGCGGTTTGCAGTCATCGTCTTCGCCGCTCTTTCTGTGAGTCTCGGAGCGGCATGGGGCGCGCCGCCGGTCAGCAGAACGGTCACGGAAGTTATTCGAGAACCGTTGCCTTCCGAAGAGCTGTCATGCACGGCTGACGAAAGGGCGGTCGTGGTTCAGGGACCGGTGTTCCGCTACACCGTCGACAGAACGGCGGGGGCGATCACAGCGCTCGACACGGCGCGCGAAGGTCAACCGGTCGTGCGGCTCCGGCAGCCTGCCGAGCTGTGGTTCGACGGCGCGCGTCTGTCCGCATCCGCCAGCGGCACAACCGAAATCCTCGCACAGGGAACGGACAAGGTAGTGCTGAAGACGGAAGGCACGCTCCGGGAAAACGTCCCCTACACCCTGCAAACGGCGTTCTACAACGACGGCGTCATGGTGTCTGAGATGACGCTGCGCCCTGCCCAGGATTTTTCGCTCAGCGAGGGGCTCCGTTTCGAGGCCAGCGCTTCGGGACGGTTCAGCCACTACCTCCACAAGCGGCGGGACACGGATGGCATCGACTGTTTTCAGGGGGCCCTGCCCGAGGCCGGGGAAACCGTCGAACTGGCCACGCTCACATCGTGTCTCGAAGTGTTCGGCCACGAAGCCGCTCTGGCGATATTCACGGATCGCGGCGGCACGTTCCGGCAACCCGCCGACGCCCCGCTCGCCGTGCTCGCCGTAAGCGAATCGTCAGAGGGCAACGCGTCGGTAACACTCACACAGCATATCGTGCGTGTTGAGCCGGGCGGCAAGGCTTTTGTAGTGCGGGCGGGAGAAGCGTTCACGTTCCGGTTCGGCCTGGCGGTAGCCCCCAACCGGCTGCCCCATCCGCGGTGGCGCGATCTGCGCATGTTCATTTGGATTGGCGATGCCCAAAACCCCTACCCGTCCGATGACGAGATCCGCGCCGCTGCACGGCTTGGATACACGCTGTTCCAGATGCACCGGCTGGGCACTCCCGGCCAGCCGCGTCCGCCCGCGGAAGAACTTGACCGCGTATTAAAGACCGTGCACGACTCGGGCATGTTGTTCATCTGGACAGCCAACGCGGACCTCATGTACGCCAACGCGCCGGGCGTGCAGGAGCTCACCGCCGCGGGCAAATGGGCGCTCTGGCAGGGTTTCAACTATGGCGGGCGGTACACAGCCAAGATGGACCCCTACTGCGACTTGATGTCCACCTGTCTGGCGTCGCCCAACGGCCTCGCCGATTACCGAATGGCCACGCTCGCCGCCATGCTTGAGAAATATCCCGTCGATGGCATGTATATCGACGATAACCTTCCCTACGCGAACTGCTCGCTCTGGAAAGAGCACGGCCACCCCGAGAAGATCTACGACTGTCTCATCGAGCTCCATGATGTCAATTGGCGCCGCCGCCAGGTACTGCTGACCAAGGTCCCGCACGCGGTGCTGATCGACCATTCGAGCCACGGATTCATCTTGCCCACGATCTCGGCCTTTGACTGCCACCTTTTCGGCGAAGGGTATACGTTCCCCTCCGTTGAGTCCTACTGGGTGACATACGGGTCGTACCACAATCTGCCGGCCCAGGGCTGCCTCTGGGCAGGCGACACGGAAAAGACTCGCTGCGGCGCGGAACTCGCTTATGCTTACGACCTCCTGACGGGCGGCGGACAGTACAGCTACCTCGATTGGCGGCTCTGGCCGGAGAAGTTCCCCTACGCATCGGGCGTCAGCGCCGATGAACTGCTGTTCGTCGAAACCTTCAATGCCGCGCAGCATTACTTCGGCATGTACGAGTCCAACCCCTACTACTTCGCCACGTCGCAGGCGCGATTTGCCGCGACAGCACCCGAGACCTACGCCACGCTCTATCACAACCGCGTCTGGAACGAAGCCCTTCTCGCCGTATCAAACTTGGGCGCCGCGCCGGCTGCAACATCGGTGGCCTTTACCGAGCCGATACTTCCTCCGTTGGCAGGGGACCGGCTGCTCGCCATCTACGACGTGCATGAGCGGATCTCGGCGGTTGCGCGGGGCAAAGCCGCCCTCGCTCACCTCGCGGATATTTCGTTGGCCCCGACCCAGACGCGGCTGTTCTATGTACGGGAAGTGCCCGAAAATGCCCCCTGCCACCAGTGGGGAGGCAAGCGGCTTTCCGAGCAGTGGGACGCCGCGGCCGGAACCCTGCAGCTGAAACTGCACGGGCCCGCGACCCTGGATGACCAGGTAATCATCGCTACGGGCGGCAAGGGGATTGCGCAGGTGACTGTGAACGGCGCGCCCGCGGCGTTCTTCCTGGACCCCGCGCGGGGGCTGGTCCACGGCGCCGTG
>DAOLNV010000017.1:71371-79429 GCA_035416745.1 Candidatus Hydrogenedentota bacterium
CGAGCCGGACCCGTTCCCCCTGGCACTCGGGGCCGAAGAGGAATATCGCGTCCATGATGAGAAGACTGCTCAGCGATTACGGGATGCTCCTCGTGCTGCTCGCGCTGTGCGTGTTGTTCAGCGTCCTCACGCTGAAAGTCCAGTCTCCAACCGGCGACGAGGCCGTGGCCGAGTTGATGGCGACGATCAGCGCGGAATTCGACGCCTCGGCAATCATCCTGGTGGCGGGGGCGGTTAACACTGCTTCCGCCCCGTTTGCTGAAACGCTCGGCAGCCGCCTGCACGATGCGGGATTCACGAACGCGCGCGTGGTTGTGGGAACGCCGCGCGATCTGCGCTTGGCCGCCGACGCGGTTCAAGCGGAAGGGGGCGTATTGGCGGCCATCGCGGCCACGGGCGACGTCACCAAATGGAGCGTCCTCGAATTGATCCGCGAGCAGCACCCCGCCTTTGCGGAATTCCGCCTGCTTACCCCGTCGCCGCGCACCTGGCCGGATTTCCTGAAACGCGGCAATCTCCTGGCGATTGTCGACCGGATCGTCGTGATTGCGGTGCTCGCAATCGGCATGACCATGGTGATCTTGACGGCGGGGATCGACCTGTCGGTAGGAAGCCTGATCGCGTTGTCGGGGGTGATCGGCGCACTGGTCATGAAGCGCCTCGGCGGCGAGGAAGCCCCCGCTTGGGCGGTGCTTACTGGGTTTCTGGCGGGTTCGCTGAGTTGTGGCGTGGTCGGCGGCGCCGGCGGGATGATCGTGGCGCGGTTCAAGGTGCCGCCGTTCATCACCACGCTGGGCGTGATGATGATGGCGCGGGGCCTGGCTTTCATGCTCACGGGCGGATTCTCGATTTACCAGGTGCCCAAGGCGCTGCCCTGGCTCGGACAGGGCCGTACCCTGGGCATACCGAACACGGTCATCCTCCTGGTTGTGCTGTATTCCACGGCCCACATGTTCATGTCGCACACGCGGCTGGGGCGCCATATCTACGCCGTTGGCGGCAACGAGGAAGCCGCGCGGCTATCGGGCGTGCCGGTTGGACGCGTCATCGTTTTCGTATATGTTGTAAGCGCGCTCACCGCGGGTCTGGGCGGCTGTATTCAGGCCTCGCAGATAGACACCGGCACCCCCAACATGGGCACGATGTACGAACTCTACGTCATCGCGGCAGTGGTTGTGGGGGGCACAAGTCTGTCCGGGGGCTCGGGCCACATCCTCGGCACGTTGATCGGCGCATTTGTCATCTCGGTCATTCAAAACGGCATGAACCTCGTGGGTCTCGAGAGCTACACGCAACAGGTGGTGCTGGGCGCCGTCATTCTCGGGGCGGTATTGCTCGATAAGGCGCGCGGAGGCGGCGGCGTGGGCGCGTTCATGCGAAAACAGCTGCGCAGCGCTCCCGGCGAAGCAGACAGGAAGGAGAAAGAAGCATGAAAAAAACTGGCCTGGCCGCGCACCTGGCGCTGGCGGCCGTCCTCGTCGCATCGGCGGCCTCCTGCGGTCCAAAACAGCAGGAAGCCCAGGGCCCCGCGCCAAAAGAGGTCAAAGGCAAGATCGGCGTCACCTGCATGGACCTCACCAACCCGTTCTTCAAGCTTATCGGCAACGTCATACAGGAAGAAGCGGCAAAGTACGGCTACGAGGCCGTCGTGTTGAGCGGCGAGATGGACCCCGCGAAGCAGAACAGCCAACTGGCCGATTTCGTCGCCCAGGGGTTTGACGCCATCTTTCTCAACCCCGTCGACTCCCAATCCGCCGGCGAAGGTGTCAAAAAAGCGGGCGCGGCGGGCGTCCCCGTGTTCACCTACGACGTGGACGTGACCGACGAGGAAGCGCGCCCCTTCATCGTTTCCCATATCGGCAGCGACAACTACCAGGGCGGACGGCTTGCCGGCGAGAGCATGATGAAAGTCACCGGCGACCAGGGAAAGATCGCCATCATCAACTATCCCGAAGCCACCTCCTGCATATACCGCATAAAAGGATTCAGAGACTACCTCAACGAAAACAACAGCAAACTCCAGATCGTCACCGATTTGAGCGGCAAAGGCAACCGTAATGACGCGTATGCCGTCGCGACGGACATCCTCCAGGCCCACCCCGGCATCGTGGGCATCTTCGCCATCAACGACCCTTCCGGTCTCGGCGCCTACGCCGCGGTCGCCAAGGCGGGCAAAGCCGAACAGATCCACATCATCGCGTTTGACGCCTCTCCCGCGGGCAAACAGGCCGTATTCGAGAAGAAACTGTACGACTCGCCGCAGCAGTTCCCCCGGCAAATGGCCGTGGGCACCGTCGACGCGTTTATCAAGTATCTGAACGGGGAAGAAGTCCCCAAGAACATCTTCATCCCGTGCGCCCATTACTATTACGAGGATGCCGTCAACGACGAGAGCCGCGTCGCCGAGAAATGGTGACGGTTTCTTTCGCGACACAGGACCGGTCAAACAGAATCGTGACACGTGGTACTTTCAGGAATGATCGGGCTGTATTGTAGTGCAGGCATCTTGCCTGCTTTCTGAAGCAGGCTGGAACCCCGCGCCACAAGAGCCGGCACGCAATCTGAACGCGTTTTTTGAGATTATGATTCAAAACATCGGAAAGGGCTGGCCATGTGGGAAATACCGGTCGGATTGCACGTACTGGTTGCGGCTCTGGCACTGGCGGGGCTTGCCGGGGCCTTGGGCGGCGACGCCGCCGAGGCCGCTGAACAGGACGAAACGCCTCTTGTCGACAAGACCCTCGTCGTGTGGGTTGCTCCGGCAGACCTCTCCCAGCGAGGCGGCACAGCCCTGACCATCGACAACCTCGACGGGAGTTTCGACGGCATCATCTTTGGCGAAATCTCCCCCAAACGCTGGATGGCCGGCAGCAATTTCTATTTGCGCACCCAGCGCGAACAGGGAACATACCCCGAGGAAACCGCCGATGCCAATACTCTCGTGCAGATGGCCATCGTATACCGCGGCAAGGAAATCACGATCCTCCGCAACGGCGAGCCCTACGCGCAATACACCATGCCGGACCAGCCGCAGGCGTTCGGCCCCAACACCGCCGTGATGTTCGGCAAGCGCCATCTTGACGCCAGAGACACGGCTCATTTCGCGGGAAGCATCGAGGACGCGCGGATCTACAACCGGCCGCTCGATGCCGCCGCGCTCGCCTCCCTCGAACCTGACGTCGCCTCCGGACCCGAACCCTGGGCGTGGTGGACGTTTGAAAACGGGCAGCTCGCCGACCGGACGGGCAGGTATCCCGAAGTCTTCCTGACGGGAGGCGCCGCGCTGCTCAGAGGCCGGCTCGTGCTCGATGGCATGACGGGCACCATGCTCGCCGCCAAAGATCGTGGTCCGATCGACGCGTTCAGCGTCATGGCCAACGCCCCGTATGTCGAAGACCGCGTGAGCGCCGCGCGGCAGTTGCGCCTCCAGCTCCTCGCCGACCCCCACCGCGCGACATACCACTTTGTCGCGCCGGAAGGCATATGCATGCCCTTCGACCCCAACGGCGCGTTGTTCTGGAAAGGCCGCTACCATCTCTTCTACATCTACCAGGACGCGGGCCAGCATTACTGGGGGCATGCGTCGTCGGCCGACCTCCTGCACTGGCGTCATCATCCGCCCGCCCTGGGTCCCGGCGCCGGCGACGAAGGCATCTTCAGCGGCGGCGCGTTCATCGACAAGGACGGCAGGGCGATCATCACGTACTGGGGGCTTGGCGGAGGCAAACGCGGTATCTGCATCGCCACCAGCAACGACGAACTCCTCGAACACTGGACCAAACTCCCCGAGAATCCGGTCATCGCGGAATCGGACTGGGGATACGCTATCCACAACGAGGGCACGCCCCAGGAAGTGATCTGCGGCGCGGCAGACCCCTCGGCGGTCTGGCTCAAAGACGGCCGCTATTACCTCATGACCGGGAATCTGCTGGTCCTCAACAAATTCGGCAAAGAACGGCAGCGCCCGGAATTCCTGGGCGATACCACCTTCCTGTTCGCCTCGGATGACCTGCTCACATGGCAATACCTGCACCCGTTCTATACCTCGAAACGCGAATGGACCCGAGCCGACGAAGACAACATGTGCCCCGACTTCTTCCCCCTGGGCGCTCGCCACATGCTCTTGTTCATCAGCCACAATCTCGGATGCCAGTATTACCTCGGCCAGTATCGCGACGACCGGTTCTATCCCGAAACCCACGGGCGCATGACCTGGGTCGACAACGCATTCTTCGCGCCCGAAAGCGTTCAGGACGCCCAAGGCCGCCGCATCATGTGGGCCTGGATCTTCGACCAGCGCGACCAGGACGTACGGAATGCCAGCGGCTGGTCCGGTACCATGAGTCTTCCCCGCGTGCTGTGGCTGGGTGATGACAAAACCCTGCGCATGAAGCCCGCTGAAGAACTTGAGCGGCTGCGCCTCAATCCGCGCCGGCAGACCGGCGTACAGGTCGCCGCGGACACCGAAGTGCCGCTCGAGGGCATCCAGGGCGGCTGTCTCGAACTCGCGCTTGAAATTGTACCCGGCGGCGCGACCCAGTTCGGCGTAAAGGTGCGCCGTTCACCCGGCGGCGAAGAACAGACCCTCGTGTATTACGACGCCGCCGACCAGGCCCTCAAAATCGACACCACGCACGCCAGCCTTGGCCAAGGACCCAAAGTGGTCGAAGCCGGCCCGCTTGCGATGAAACCGGACGAACCCGTCAAGCTGCGGGTGTTCCTCGACAAGTCCGTGGTGGAAACCTTCGCCAACGACCGTCAGGGAGTCATGCGGCGCATCTACCCCACCCGTGAAGACAGCGTCGGCGTGGCGCTCTTCGCAACCGGCGGACCCGCGACATTCACTACCATCACCGCCTGGGACATGATGCCCGCGAATCCCTACTGACCATTCGCGGCCCAGCAGACGAACCTCCCACATTGATTTCGATGGCCACCTGCGCCGTACTCGCCTTGATTCCCTGGCGGTTTTTCGGTAGAATTTGTCCTGGTAACGGCGGGCTGCCATAGGCCCGTTTCTGTTTCTCGACCCCCATTTCCGCGTGGACGGGTAGCTCAGGCGGTAGAGCATCGGACTTTTAATCCGGTGGCCGCGGGTTCGAGTCCCGCCCCGTTCACCAATAAAATCAAGGACTTACGCAACCGAGCGTAAGCCCTTTCTTTCTTGCGCAAACGCTCAGGCAGCCTTTGCAGCATTAGACGTGCTGGCCGAACGCAACTATGTGCGCCAGGAACCACAACCGATAAGCGCCAAAGGCGGCCGCACAAGTGCCGTGTATGAAGTGAACCCCGCAGTGCAGGGGGCGGGGGCCGTGGGGTGCAGGGGTAGGGGGCCAAATCTCTGCGGGGTGGCACGGGTTGACTCCACAACATGCACGCGCGTGTGGCCGAGGGTTCGGAGTCGCTGGGCCGGAATTCTGGCGGGCCATTTCCTGCAGCGCGGGCAAACGGTTGCGCGAAGGAATTACGCTTGAGTTGCCAGGGTGTCTATCGTGATGGAGGACAGAGCCGATGGCTGCGCTGTGGCAAAAGACGAAGAACGGTGTCTGCTACATCACCTGACGGTTTACCTGTCAGCGCGACGGAAAGCAGCGTAGCACCATGACTTGGTTCGGCGCTCATTTCTGCTTCTGCTTCTCGAAGTCCTTCGGCATGTGTAAGGCCGGATGGCTGTCATACAGTGACCGGCTCTCGCTCCAATGCGCTGCCGCCAACCGGTCGATCAGTTCGGTGTCGGCGGCGGACATCCCGGCCTGCTCTTTCGACCAGTAGGGTGGCACGTCCCAAGGCAGCAATTCATCCTTGTTCAAAGCCATGGTGTCGCAGACGACGTTCGGCATGACCATGCGCCACCCCATGGCGTTCCAGCCATCTCTTCCGCCCAGCCCGAAGGCCTCCTCGCCGACCTCGCCTTGGCGGTATCGTTGCCAACCTTCGCCCGCCACAACGAAGCGCCCTTGAGGCATGTCCAGCGTGTCGAAGTCGATCTGCATCAACTTTCTCTGCGCGGCATCAATCTGGGCGTCAACCTGGACCCACCGCCGCTCAGCCGGATGCCAATACTCGCAAATCCAATGGTTTTCGTATTTGCCTTGACGCCATGTGTAGAGCGCGTAGCCTGCCCGAACGCGCGCGGGCACGCCCTTGGACCGCAGAATGGAGCAAGTGAGGACCGCGAACTGCCGGCAGTTGACCACGAGCCGCTGGTCTGCCGCACGGGGAATGGTGATACTCCCCGATTTGAGTTGCGCGATTCGCTCGAGCATTTCCGCTGTCTTCCGGATGTTCATGCCGCCGCCCTGCTGTTCGGTCGGGGTCAGCTCATAAAGCCACAGTAGTCCTCCGTGCACAAGCACATTCTGGACCACCTCCACGACCTCTCCGATTCCGTCCGGAATCCCCTCATACATGGAAAGATGTTCTCCCGGGTCTGTCCACGCACTCTGGGTCCGGTAAAAATCGAGCATGGTTTCTATCCCCTCTCCCCCTTTGGAATTGGCCGGAAGGCCGTTTCTTGCGCAGACGCACGAGACCAGGACCGCTGCCGCCGTACAGATGAACAAGATCGCGGCCTGTGTAGCTCTTCTCATCCTTGCTCTCCATTCCGAAAGACGGCTAAGCAGTTTCCTCATGTCGTCTTTGGGCCGCAACACCGCGGTATGGGCGCCCTCAGTCGGATAAAGGCAGCAGTCCCCGCAGGATCAAGCATGCTTCCGGGAGCCATCTTAGCACGAACTAGTCTAGCTTAAGATTTCCATGAACCGGGTTTTTCCTTTCCTGCTGCCCAAAGAAAAAAGAGAGCGCAAGCCTGCATGATGCCGGCTTCCACGGAGAAACGGAGGATCAGACCATGATTACTTCTCACCCCGGCATCGTTGGCTGTAAGGAAACGGACGAGAACCTCGTTATGGCCCCCTCCTCACGGAAGAGTGCAAACACTCGGCCTTTCGATACGTTCGCTTGTGCGAGCCCTATCTGTCGGCCTGTGCGAAAACGCCTGTAGCGTTTCACAGGACCCGTTGCTGCTTATCGGCAACCACGGGTGCGCCAAGACCGCGTGGCCAACATGGACACGCAGGCATTCATAGTCTAGGGAATGCCCTGAGAACCGAGGATCTCCCTGAGCATCAAGACGAGTCTCGGCACGGACTGCGTGGCGGTTGTCCACACGATGTCGAGGTCGATATCGAAGTAGGCGTGGATAAGGCGATTGCGTGTGTTTGCCATGCGCCGCCATGGAATGCGAGGGTAGGCGCCGCGCGTTCCAGCAGTGACCCGGCTTGCGGCTTCTCCCAGAATCTCGAGGGCGCGCAGCAACGCCAGGCGCAACTGCGGGTCGGTTTCGAGATCGTTTCGTTCGCGCCCCTCGATGAAGGATACCGCCTGCTCGGCCGCGTCCAGCATGTGCTGAATGCGGTTTCGGTCCGGGTCAGGCAGCATACTCGACCCGCGCGGTTCGCACGACCTCGTCCCGGAAGTAGCGGCTCAGGTCACGGGGCGTGCGCATGTCGGCCTTGCGCCCGAGGATCTCGCTCAGTTCCTCCTCCATTCCCGCAACGTCAAACAGGCTGGGCACGTGTTCGGGATCGTATTCGAACAGCACGTCCACATCGCTGTCCGGCCCGAACCGGTCGGTCAACACGGAGCCGAACAGCGCCAGCTTGGTGAGATGGTGCTTGCGGCAGAAGGCGGCGAGCTGCTCTCTCTCGAACTGTATGGGCAAATCCATTCTTTCGATCCTCATTGCCGTTGACCGGCCCAAGTATACCAAAACACAAGGGAGGGGTCATGTCTTAGAGGCCGCCCTTTCCATGTATGAAGTGAAACGGGCTTGTTGCGAGCTCAATAGCCGTCGATTTCTCTCACCCCAACAGGTACAGTTTTCGGGGGACAGGACAAGTGGGGCAGTTGCCCGACATTCTTGAGTAGGCTTCTCAGCAACCGAGCGCGTTCGAATCGAGTGAAGACAATCCAGGCTCGCGCCCCACTCTCGTTTTGGGGACTGAGAAGACGCCGAGAGAGCCCTGGACCGTGGACCTGGGCGCGGGGGTTACGGCA
>DAOLNV010000018.1:0-40371 GCA_035416745.1 Candidatus Hydrogenedentota bacterium
CGTCGCTCAGGTTGCGGCGATCGCGCTGGCTGTGAATCGCGTACTCGACAGCGGCCACGAGTTCAGGTGCGCCAGTGCGCTGGACAACCGCGGCGCGTTTCACTGAAGGCACGGAGACATTCATCATTTCGGCCGCATCAGACTGGGATTTCAAAAGATCATTTGATCCTTTGAAATCTTCACTACGACGATCTCCGCCTTTCCCAAGATTCGCAATCCGCGCTCCCACCATCGCGCGCTGTGACTCGTTCAGGTGCCGCCGCTGTAGATGGTTCTCATACGTCTTCCCACTGCCAAGGCCGACAGCTTGAGCTACCTCGTCGCGGGATTTGCCTGTCCGTTGTGGAAAATTTTCCACAACGGCGCCTTTGTTTTGTTTCAGTTCCGCGAGCTGCCTTGCCCGCGCCCACTGAGGATCAGCGCTAGTTGCCGGTGGTGTCCAACCATGTCTCGCATTTTGGCATAGGCGCTTTGACTGAGGATCAGCGCTAGTTGCCGGTGGTGTCCAACCTACTCCGCTCTCAGCCGTTGGCGCTGCTCCGGCGTCAAAACTCCGCCGTCCTCGCGCTTGACCACGGCCTTCTCGTGGAACGCGAAATCAGCATAGGCTTCGGCGTCACGGTATTCAACGCCCAGGTCAACGAGCGTCTTAATGGCGCTCGCGAGGTGCCAGCCCTCGTCTTCGCAGACGCCCGTGATGTCGATCCAGCCGTCTAGAACCCAGTGTTTATCCATGCCGCACCCCCTACTCTACCGTTGGCCGCGCAAGCTGTTTTGCGCCGTCGATGGCCGCTTCGAAGCTCTCAGGTTTGTCCGCGTCCGTATATGGCCAGCTCATGATGCTAGGCCAAATCAGCCGCGTAGCCGCCGCGGGATTCTCAAGGTATTGCACCTTAACCAGGTAGGCGGCGATTTGCGCGCGCATGTCCGCCTCCAGCATTTCCGATGGTGTCTTTCCTCTGCGCTTGCAGACATCGAGAAACGCCGCCTCCGTGAATCCGTCGATGCTGATCATAAACATACTCGCTCTCCCTTCTGGGCGCGGGAGTGCTGGCGGGTGTAGAATACTCACAGCCGCGTGCACGGTCCGTTCGTGCGCCCGGTCAGGCCGCGGCATGGCGTCTCTGCGCCTTCCGCGGCCACTTGCTTAACCGGCGTTATGCCGGGGTTAGCCCAGCTCCTTAGCAATCTCTATTACCTTCGCCTGGTTCACTTTCGCGTATATCTCCGAGGTATCCGCGCTCGAGTGCCCCAAGACCGCCTGTGCGGCGTCAAGGCCGTATTTCTCGCGTACCTTGGTAGCGGCATACTTGCGAAGGCTGTTTGGCCCCCACGGCTTGATTTTGGCCTCCTGGCACAGCCGCGTGATCGCCTTGCGATAGCTCGAGGTGGTGTAGTGGTCCTGCACCTTGCGCCCCGTCTTGCGCGGTGTAATCTTCTGGCCGCGCCGCCTATGTGTAGGCGCCTGCTCCGCCTTCTGCTTGATGGCCTCCCTGGGATTGAACAAATACGCGCTATCAGGACGCAATAAGTATCGTTTCAGTATCTTCTGTCCGCGGGGTCCGATGGCCGCAAAGCGCGGCCGCGCATCCTCGAGGTGCGCCATCTTGTGATCGGTGATTTCGACGGTCCACACCTCGCGCGAGGTGTCTATGTTGCGCCGGCGCAATCCGCAGATCTCGCCCGGCCTCATGCCGCTCAAGGATTGAAGCGTGATCATGTCCCTGAGGATGCGGGGGGCGATCTTCAGTACAGACTGCAAGTCCTGCTCTGGGACAGGCTCGATAGTCCTGGTCTCGCGCGCCTTCGTGCGGCCCTTGCGCAGGCCTTCAACGGTGCCAAGAGCAGCATAGACGTTGTACTCTATGATGCCTTCGGATGCGCCCCACTTGAACATGCGCCGGGCAAGCCGTGTGTACTTGTTGATCGTTGAACGCGATAGCGGCTTAGGCTTGGTCTGCTCGAGCAGCATGGCACGAACGGCCTTGAGATTCTTTGGGGTGAATTCGTTGGCGGGTGTGGCGCCGTACAGCTCAAGGACCGTCTGAACGGCGCGCTTGACGTTGCCGCATTCAGCGCTATCAGGCCCGTAGTATTGCGAGCAGTACGTCAGGTAGTGCGCCGCCAGGACGTTTATGGTGACGGCCTCCGCATCCTGGACGGGCAAGCCGTCATCAACGAGGAGCTCGGCGCACCATCGCTTGTAGCGTTTCTCGGTCTCGGGGTCGTGCCAGTTGCCGAAGTAGACGTTCTGGCCTTGGTAGGTGATGCGGCCCTGGCCGCTCGGCTTGTGGTGATAAAGCGTAGGTAGCTTGATTTTCACGGCGTCGCCTCCCTGCCCAAAACAAGGGTACTACTACCCTTGCAGCACCTTAGCACGAACGCCGAAAATCTGTCAATAGGCTATGCTTAAGTCTTTGTCAGACTGTAACTTACAAATGGTCGGGGCGGCCGGATTCGAACCGGCGACCTCCTGCTCCCAAAGCAGGCGCGCTAAACCGGACTGCGCTACGCCCCGATGCGGACGCGGCGTAGGATAGCACACGGGACCAGGCGGACGCACGCGTCCATTCGCTGTGTGTCTATTCGGAGTGGTGCTCCCCTATCGTCACCGGTTGTTTTCGGGTGTGCGCCTACGGAGGTTTGGGGTTCACAGCGCGTTAGCCTCTCCCCCGTTGTCTTGCTCGTTCTCTTGCTTTATTTCCGCGTATTCACAAGGTAGACTACGCCCGGAACGCCCGTTCGGGACGAATCCCGGCTGTGTTGTCACACCGCAGCAACGGGTCACTGCATTTCCGGATAACTTCAGGGTAGGCAGCAAGTCAGGGGAGTCTGTCGATGCGCGCTGTACGTTCGTTATTGGTGTTGGCACTATTCGGAATGGCCATAACGGCTTGGGCGGCGCCGGCAATCTACGCAGGTCCAACGTCTTCCGAGCTCGAACGGGTTGCCGCGACAGAGCTGCAACGGCTGCTTTATGCGGCTACGGGCAATTTGTATCCCATCGAGACCTTGGAAGCCGTGCCGGCCGGCGCGCAGGGGATTGTATTGGGGACGCCGGAAACGCTCCCCAGGACGGCCGCAGCGTGGCCGTTCGGGCTGGAAGAGCCGGGCGCTGACGGCTATGTCCTGTACTCGGACCGGGCTGACAACGGCCTCGTCATCGTAGCCGGTAAGACCGCTGGAGCGGTCCAGAATGGCGCGTACGGGTTGTTGGAGAAGTTCGGGTTCGGTTTCTACACTTCGCAGGAAACGTTGCCAGACAGGTTTGCCGACATTCCCGCTCTCAAACTGCCGCAATTCGGCGAGTCCGTCACCCCCGCGTTTGCGGTCCGCGGAGCCTTGCCGGCTTACGATTATCTGATGGGCTGCTCGACATGGGACCTCGAGGATTACAAGACCTACATCGACGGTCTGGCCCGGATGCGCATGAACATGGTTGCTTTTTACGCGCGTGACGACCAGCCTTTTGCCGCTTACGAATTTGAGGGCGAGCTGGTTGGCGGAGAGCCGCTCGCGAGCATGGCGAGCGGCCGGTGGGACGTCGAGCCGATGCCGCCCAGCGAGTTTTTCGCGGGAACGGGGCGTCTTTTCGCGGGGGAAACGTTTGGCGCGTCCGCGGCGCTGGTCGCCGAGCGCCGGCCATCCATTGAACAGGCCAAAGCCGTATTGCGCGAAGCGATCGAGTACGCCGAGAGCCGCGGCCTTCAAACGGGTTTGGGGTTTGAAGTGAGGGGCGACGTTCTCGAGCCGGCGGTGCGGGACCGTTTTGAAGCCCGTTTACGGTCGGTGCTCGCGGATTATCCCCACATCGATTGCCTGTGGCTCTGGCAGCCGGAAGGCAAAGGGGTGCACTCTGGAGAGGACCCGCCGGCGCGTTCCGCATGGGCATCGTATGCCAATCGGTGGAGCGGCGCGTTCCAGGACGTGACGGAGCCGCGGCTTCGTGCGGAGGCGGTTCGCATGGTGTTGTTCGCCATGCACGGGAAACAGTTGTTGGACGCTCTGCGGCCCGACATCCGTCTGGTCGTGAGCGGCTGGGGCGGCGATGCCTGGCTGCGGTGCACCGACCTGTACCCCGGCATGGACGCCCTTCTCCCGAAAGACATCGTCTTCTCGGCTTTGGATAATCTACGGGTGACCCCGAACGTCGGCAGCGTATACGACAAACTCTCTCCCGAGCGCCAGTGCTGGCCGATCATTTGGCACGAATTCGATGGGGACCTGTGGATGCCCCAGCCCAACCTGTATGAGACCGCCGGCGCTTGCCGTGACGCATTAAGCAAGGGATGTGAAGGCCTTATCGGCACTCATTGGCGCACGCGTTCAGTGGAAGAATCGATGACTTACACCGCCCGCTTTGCATGGGACCCCGCTTTGACCGTGGAAGGCTTCATGGAACGGCGCGCCACGGATCTCTTTGGGCCCAAACTGGGCGCAACCCTGGCGCCGGGCCTGCTGAGGCTGCAGGGCCTGGGATATCGCTACGTCGGCGGTTCGGGACAGCGAGAAGGCATGCCGTTCCGCTGGTCGGCGGGCGAGGAAGAGAAACGCGCGGAATTGGCTCAGACGGCTCTGGAAATCCGCAACGCCCTGGGAGAAGACCGCAACATCCTGCGGGGCGCGCTGAAGGAGATTACCGGCCTTGTGCCCGTTCCCGAAGCAGCGAAAGAAATCGTTCCCGCGTTGACTCTTGGCCTGGGGGACGCGCTCAAGGAAGCAATCATAGGCGGCACGATTCGCGCCGACCGGGCGGCCCGGCTTCAGGCTGGATTATCCCTTGTCGCGTCCGTCCTCGCCTACGACCATGCCGCCAGCGTGTTGGGCCCCGGCGGCGAGTTCGAAAAGGACCTTATTGATAAGGACGTCGAAGCCGCGTTGGCCACCCTCCGAAAGTCGAGATTTGCGGATGCTATGCACGCCTATTCACGGTGGACCACCACCAAGGACCAGCTGGGCGCCCTGGCGTCTATGAACGGCCGCGCGTGGGCAGATATCCGCAACCGTCTCGAACTGCCGCCCGAGGGGCTGTCGCAGCTCACGAAGACGCCCCCGGACTTGGTGATAGAACCCCGAATTCTGGTGCTGCCCGACCGGGTAATCGTGCTTGGCCTTGACGCCGAAGGGGTTAATGTGCGGGTTCGTGCCCGGCCTCTTGGCGCGTCGAATTGGGAGAAGCGCGAACTTTACCAGATGGGCAACCAGACCTTCAGCTTGGCTTTTCCGGAAGAGGCGTCCGAGTGGCCGAGTTTCGAGTGGGGGGTGGAGGTCTCGTCGAAGTTCCGAACCCTTCTGACGGCCCCCGAGTCGTTTCCCGCCGAGTCGTTTTCGTCGCTGCATGTCGTTTCAACGGAGTTGCCGCCGCCCCCTGCTCCGCCGGAACGGGAAGTCGTGCCAGCCGACGTGGCCCTTGAAGCCGCCCCCGATTCTTATAGCGTCAAGCTGAGTTGGGGCGTTCGGCCGGGGGAAATGTATACGGTAGCGCGCGACGGCGCCGTGCTTGGTGTCACGCCGGATGGGTGGTATGAGGACACCGCTCCGCTAACCGGGAAACCCGTTCGTTACAGCGTTACGGCCCGGAATCTCTTGACCGGTCACACTGCCGAGCGTTTTGTGGACGAACGCGCTCCGGAGTTTGCCCTTCCACAACCTCCGCAGGACATTGACGCCGTGACCCGGAATGGCCGGGTCATACTCGGTTGGGAAGCTTCGGCTCCCCAAACCGTGTTATATCGCGTTACGAAGTACGATGAAAACGATAGCGTAGCCGGGCGGTACGATGTCCCCGCGGAACATGGCCACTACCTGCAATACGCTGATGCCGCCGCGGCGGGAGAGATCTTCACCTACGCAATCGCCGCCGTTGCTCCTGACGGCAAGGAGGGGCCTCCCTCACGGCGGATCGGCGTGATTCCCGTCGAAACTCCCATAAAGCCCCTTGTCGACCTCTCGTTCGAAGACAAATCGTTTCTCGCTGGGATGGCCGAGGTAGCCGAGAATGCCCTTGCGCTCGGCGGTACCGGCTGGGCGGAACTCGCGCCTCAACCCGAATGGAACCCCGAAGAACAATTGACGCTGGCCATGTGGGTCAAAATGGATGACTTGAAGGGCATGCCGGTCCTCATCTGCAAAGGCGCGTGGCAGCAATCGGGTTACTTCCTGCAGATCTTCCGCGAACAGCTGCGTTTCTACATTGCCGGCGTAGGCACCCTCGATGCGGGACATCCCAAGGCGGGTCAATGGCAGCATCTGGCCGCCACGTACGGATTTGGCGAGATGAGTGTCTACATCGACGGGCAACTGGCGGGCAGGAAGCGCGTCGCGGGCCGGCCACGGCCAAGCGCCAGTGCGTTGCTGGTCGGACGCTACGGACTGGAAGACGACGTCTATTTTGTTCGGGGCTTGATGGATAATATCCGTGTTTACAGGGCCTGCCTCGCCCCGGAAGAGATCAGGGCCTTGTACGAGGACTCCAAACGCGATTGAGGGGCATTGGCCAGGTCCTGTGCGGGAGGGCAGCCGAGCACGCGGCTTGACGGCGCGGAACGGATTGCGTGCCGCTGAAGCTCCGGCAGGCCGGTGACAAGGATTGGCCTGAAGTTTTTTGTGAGAAGCGATACATGACGGCAGATGACACCGCCAGAACAACCCGTGTCACGCTGAAGGAGGCGGCCAGCCAGGCGTTGCTCCTTCTTGCGCTTCTCGCAGCGGCCTTCCCGGGGGTATTCTTTCACGGCGAGATGATCTCCCCTGCGGATATCGCTTTTCAACAGCCCCCTTGGGAGGCCTACGCGCCGGAAGATTGGCAGGGACCGAGCAATCCCCTGATGGCCGACGTTCTCACCCTGTTTCGCCCATGGTACACCATCTCGCGTGAAGCCGTCCGAGCAGGCGCGTGGCCGTTGTGGAATCCCTATGAGTTCGCCGGCATCCCTCTGCTGGCCAATTACCAGAGCGCGGTACTCTATCCGCCGCGCCTCTTGCACCTGTTCTTTGACATCGACCTCGCGACAACGGTCTATATCCTCCTGAAACTCTGGCTGGCGGGCATGGCGGCTTATTTCTGCGCACGGGTAATGGGGTTGTACAGGCCGCCGGCTATGTTCTGCTCGGTGGGATGGATGTTCGCCAGCTACAACCTCATCTGGTGCAATTGGAGCCTTCCTGATCTCAGCCCATGGCTGGCCGTGCTGGTCATGGCCGGCGAATTCCTTGTTCAGAGACGTTACCGGCGGGGATTCTTCGCGGCCGCGTTTGGCGCAACTTTGTTCCTCCTTGCTGGGCATCCGGTCACGGCGTTTACGATGATCCTGGGCCTGTCGGTCTACTTTATCGCGCGCCTGGCGCTGGAAAGACGCCGGGGCAACGCATTCCTGGCGCCGTTAGGGTTTTGGGCGGCTGCCTGGGTTCTGGCGGTTCTGGTCTGCGCCGCCCTGCTTGTCCCCTTTTTCGAATACCTGGGCAACCAATACCGCGGCGAGGACATCGCGGCCTTTGGAGCGGAACGGGGACTTCCCTTGAGCGCAGCCGCGGTCTTCTGGCTCCCCCGCTTCTTCGGCGCCGCCGCGGACGGCAATTACTGGGGCGACCTGGACTCAAACCGCTATTCGATGATCTACCCCGGAATGGCCGTATGGTTGTGCGCCGCGACGGCGTTGTTCGCGGGAAGCGGAGACCGCCGGCGCCGGGCCGCCGTGATTGCGCTCGCGTTGGCCGCCGGATTGAGTATTGCGCTGACTTTTGAGGTCTACCCGTTTAGTCTCATGCACGCGCTCCCTTATTTCAATGCTATCAAGCGCAGCTACCACATCTGTTTTGCGGTCTTTGCCCTGCCTCTGCTGGGCGCCATTGGCCTGGACGCCTGGATGCGCGAGACGAGACCCTGGCGTGCGCTGCTTCCGCCCCTGGGCATTGCCGTTCTCGCGGTTCTGGTTGTGGCGGGCATCTGGCAGTTCAACGCCTCCATCATCCGGATGCGGGGGTTAACCGGCTACCTGTACCTTCAGGTTGGGTTGGCAGCCGGTTTCGCCTCGGCTGGCCTGCTTGTTCTCGCTGCCGGGACCCGGCTTCGACAAAGGGCCTGGTTGGGGTACGCCATGGCCGGCGTGCTTGCCGTTGACCTGCTCACGGCGAATCGCGGCCTTAACCCGACTATCGACTCAGGGCATCTTATGCCCGAGACCGCTCTTACGCGGTTTCTTCACGAGCAAGGGCTGACGGAACGCGTCGGCGTGGCCGAGGGAGGTATTCCTGGCGGCCTTATGGCTTCGTACGGGATACACGAATGGCTCGGAGAGGACGGCATGTACCCCGAGCGCATGATCCGCTTCCTGAAAACCATGGGGCCTGACCTATGGGACGCCATGGAGCCGGCTTGCGCAATCGGCTGCTACCTGAAACACCCCGAGATGACCGATGCCTTCCCTCCGGAGGCCCTTGGCCGCCTGCAGCGTCTTGACAGCCTGGACGGCATTGACGTCTACGCCAATACGGCCGCGTTTCCGTTGGCATACCTGGTCCCGAACGTGCGTGTATGCCCAAGCCGCGAGGCTATGTATGCCGCTATGATGGAACCCGGCTTCAACCCGGGCGAAACGGCCCTCCTGGAAGCCCCCTTGGCGACCCCTGTCGACGAAGGCGCCCGAGGGAGTGCCGAACTCGTCAGCCGGGGTTTTACGGACGTCGTGGTGCGCACCGAATCGGACCGGCCAGCTCTTCTGGTGTTGGCCGAGGCGTATTATCCCGGATGGACAGCGTCCGTCAACGGGAAGCCCGCGGAGATTATCCCAGTCTATTCGGTGTTTCGCGGCGTGACCGTCCCGGCCGGGCCGTCCGAGGTGCTTTTCACCTATTTTCCCGCCGCTTTCAAAATGGGGCTGGCCTGCAGCATCCTGTTCCTGGTTGCGGGCGCAATCGCGGGGTTGTTGTCGCTGCGTCACGCCATCCGAACGGCCTTGAAGACGCAAGACTGACTCACCTGGGAACTTTTCATTTTACTGTGTACATAATACAATAGACGAAGTACGTAGCCGGGGCGTAACGGTTACGCTTATTGCCTCGAGCAGAAGCCGTTCTACAACCTGCGGGAGACCCTCGCCATGTGGCACCTCACAAACCACCGTTCCATCCTCTCCTATTTGGCGCTCATCTTTCTGTGCACGCCATTGCTGACCGCCTTGGGGTGCAGCCAGCCGGCCACCTCCGTTTCCGGCCCGGACGCGAAAACAGCGTCTCAGACGCCCGCTTCTCCCCCGCCCCTTGCCGCCGAGACCCAACAGGGAGTGCTCACGGTTGTGGGCGTCGTGCCTCTCGCGGGGGAACCGCTTGTGGACCAGATTGTGTTCTTTTTTGACGCTCCGGTGCAGATTGCGCCGGAGGCCGGGTTTACCGATCCTTTCACGATAGAGCCGGCCGTCGAGGGGACGTTCCGCGTGAATCGCAATTTCGCGGCGTTTCAGGCCGCGGACGGGTTCGACGAAGACGTCGTGTACACCGTCGCCCTGAATCCCGACCTGGTTTCGGAAACGGGCGCAAGAATCCCGGAAGATGCCCGCGAGCATAACTTCGCGTCTTTCGCATTCGAACCACAGAACATGTGGGAGATCGAAGAGCAAGCGGACCGGGTCGTTTTGGGCATCATGTTCCCCTCGACGGTTAATCCCGACGCGCTGCGGCAGCATCTGGTCGTCGAGAATCTCGAGGGCCAGTCCGTCACCTATGAAATCGAGCCTGGCGAAGAGGGGGGCATCCGGCTGGTGTTTGCCGGGGGCCTGCCGGCGCCCATCCGAATAAAGGTTCTGAAAGGGCTTACCGACGAGTCCGGGGCGGCCGAACTCGCGGAGGACCACCTCTTCGCATATCCGCAAGAGCCGTTCTTCGCCGTGGCATCCGTCCAGTGGGGGAAGTTCGAGGGACCCAAAAAAGAAATCGTGCTCCAATTTACCAAACCCGTGCCCGCCGCGTCCTTGACCGAGGGAGTCTCGATCACACGAGCGGACAACCAGAGCGCCGTGCCGTTCGAGGTTGTTTCGCAAGCCGAGGCCTCTGAGCACCGCCTCAGCGTCGAGATACCCGAGACCGAGTACCCGTCGATTCAGGTCAAGCTGGCCAAGGGGATGGAAGGCAGCCAGAAGCGGGTTCTCCTGGAGGACTACAGCGCCACCCTGGATACGCGCCCCGAGCCGTTGAAAGTGACTTCGGTGCGCTGGGGGTCCACCGACGGCGATACCCACACCCTATTCTTGAGGTTTTCGCACCCCGTCCGCAGCGACGCGTTGTCGTCGCGGCTGAAACTGTCCGAGACAGCCATGGGCAACGAACTGCCGTTCGAGGTACAGGGAGAGGAATTGTCGATAGACAAGGCTCTGACATTTCAGCCCGAGCGGCGCGACAAGGTCGATGTGACTCTGGCGATTGAAGCAGGTCTTCCGGGCGACCCGAACGCGGCGTTGCCCGGGCCCTACCAGTACGAGATGGCGCGGCCCGCTCCTCCCCTGCAAATTGAAGATACCTGGTGGAGTTACGATTACACACAGGGCCAGTACCTCTCCATGCGCCTGAACGTGGTGGTCAATTCCCAGGAACTCGAAAAGTATCTGACCTTCTCGCCCGCCGTGGAAGATATCAGCATAACACCCGAAGGAAATTCCTATTACCGAGTCTACGGCACGTTTCGTTCGAAAACCTCGTACCAGCTCCGCATCGCGGAGGGCGTCCCGTACCTTGGTGGAGGAAAGAGCCAGGCCCAGGTCAGCCGCGAGCTTCAGACAGACGAGATCCCCGCGTATATCGGTTTCAACCAGGACGGCAAGTACTATTTTCCGACCCGGGCCACTTCTGCTCTGGAAGTGACATCACGCAACGTGGACAAGGTTGCCGTCGACATCTACCGCATGTTTCCGTCGAACGTGGCCGTGGCCATCGACGACATGGGCATGAAAACATCGTCCAACGACTATTGGGAAGCCCAGCAACGGGGAAGCAACTTCATATATAAGTGGAGTGAGAAGATCGTCTCGACGGAACTCGAGATGCCCCGCAAGCAAGACTATCTGGTGAGCGCACCCATCGACCTCGAAAAACTGCTCCCGAGCGATAAGCGGGGCGTGTTCTGCGTCGAGGCCCGTGCCCAAAACGGCCCAACGGCAACGAAGATCGTCATGTTCACCAACATTGGCGCACTGGCGCATTGGGTCGATGACGGCGTCATGCTTTTCGCGCACAACTTGTTTACACTCGAGCCCCTTCACCGCGCAAAGGTGACGCTTCATTCCAACAAGAACCAGTTGCTGGCCATTGGGCACACAGACGAGCAGGGCATTTTGCGGATGTCGAACCTCGACAAGACCCTCGGCTCGCCCGAGGTGGCCGTCATCGAATACGAAGACGACTTTTCCCTGATCGAATTGAACCGCCGTGATGACGATACCCCCGAATTCCTCCCAGGCATGCCGATGTACGACAAGGAAGCCTATGACGCCTGCATCTACGCGGACCGCGACCTGTACCGTCCCGGCGAAACGGTCCATGCGCGGTGGATCGTACGCAAGAACTACGGCGACGCCCTTGCCGACACGCCCCTTCTCCTGAAGGTCATGAAACCCAACGGCCGCGTCCTGAGTTCGCAAATCACGAACCTGTCGGCGTTCGGTACCGGCGCCTTGGACATCCAGACGCAGAAGCAGTTCCCGACCGGCAAATACACCATCATGCTCGTGGTGCCCGGCAGCGAACGGCCGGTGGGAAGCTACCAGTTCAGCCTCGAAGAGTTCGTTCCCAACCGCATGGAAACCAAAGTACAGCTCCCCCAAACCATCTGGCTGGCGGGACAGGCCTACGACATCCTTGTCGAGGCACGGCACCTCTTCGGCGCGCCCGCCGTGGACCGCTTGAGCAGCGCCAAGGTTGCTCTCGAGCGCCGGGGATGGAATCCCAAAGGCTGGGAAGGGTATACGTTCGAGAACGATTCCGAGTTCAAGCCCGACACCATCTCGGCCGGAGAAAAGCAGACCGACACGAACGGCAAGGCGACGTTCAGCTTCTCGCATGCAGCGCCCCCCGATGCCACCTCCCCACTTACGGCCACGGTGTTCGCCGGGGTCTTCGAGTTGGGCGGCCGCGCGGTTTACAGCACCGCGGAAGCCATGTACTTCCCGTCGGAACTGTGCCTGGGTATTCGCGCTTCTCGGCCCGCGGGCGCGGCGGGTATCGAGGCGTTCGTGGCCGCCGTCAAACCCGACGGGTCTCCCGCCGAACTCGAGAAGGCCACGGTCTATCTCGAAAAGCAGGTCTGGAACTACTACGTCCGCCGCTACTACAGCCACTACGGCTCGAACTGGACCAAGTCCTTCGACCCGGTGGATTCGAAAGAGGTCTCGTTGCAGGAAGGCAAAGGCATGGCCACCTTCGACCTCAATGATTGGGGCTATTACCGGTTGCGGGTTGTTTCCGACAAGACGAAACAGTTCAGTACCGTGACTTTCTACGCCTACGGCGACCGCATCAACATCGTGTCCGCGGCACGCCCGAGTCTCATCAAACTAACGCTGGACAAAGAGAACTACACCATCGGTGAAACGGCGACGTTGAAGGTCGAATCGCCGTTTGACGGCCACGGGATCGTGACCGTACAGGGCGATACGCTGCAGAACATGATTCCCGTAACGATACAAGACAATGTGGGCCAGCTTCAGATCCCCGTCACGGAAGCGCACTTCCCGAACGTATGGCTCGAGGTAACGGTCATCCACGCCATAGAGCTCGGTAAGACCCAGTTGCATCCGTTTTCGAGCTTCGCGCTTGCCAGCCTGAATGTCCAGAATCCCGCGCGAAAGCTCGCCGTCGCATTTCCGGACCTGCCCGAGGAGGTCCGGCCGGCCGGGCAGCGCGAGTTCATGGTCCACGTGGCGGACGATGCTGGCAGCCCCGTCGAAGCCGAAGTGACCCTGGCAGCCGTGGATGAAGGCATTCACGACATCACGAACTACCAGAACCCGGCTCCCTACGACTACTTCTCCCGGCCACGCCGGCCCGATTACCGCCGCGCGCACTATTACGACAAGGTGGCGTACGATTTCGAGAAGCCCGAGTCCGGCGGCGATGCGCTGCGCCTGCTCGCCAAGCGTTCCGGCGCGGCCGACGAAAACTGGATCAAGCCCGTGGCGTTGTGGTCGGGCGTTGTGCGCACAGGCGTTGACGGGTCCGCGAAGGTGCTGATGGACGTCCCCGAGTTCTCCGGACAATTGCGCCTCGTAGCCGTGGCATGTACGGCTTCCGCGGCGGGCGCTTCAGGCGATTCCGTGTTTGTGCGGCGCCCCTACATGCTGCGCACCAGCCTCCCGCGCTTCCTCCTTCCGGGTGACAAGGCCACGTCGAAAGTCGTGCTGTTCAACACGACCGGCGAGCCATGCCAGGTGCAGTTGTCGAATGCCGTGACCGGCCCGCTACAGATTTCCGGTGAGCCGAAAACGGTCGGTGTGCCTGCGAACGGCGAGGCCAGCATCGAGATAGCGTTGCAGGCCGCCGAGGCCGTTGGCCAAGGCAACATTCATTGGGAAGCGGTCGTGACGAGCCCGCAAGGCGCAGAGGTCGAGCGCCTGGTACAGGAGACGCCTCTGCCGGTCAAACCGGCTGCGGCGTACCAGTCCTACCACGAGATGACCGGCGTTGCTCCGGGCGCGTCTCAAACGTTCAAGAACACGCGTTTCCTTGCCAACGAGCAGGCCGAGATCGACATAGTCGTGAGCGCCAACCCGCAAATTCAGCTCTACGAAGCGCTCAAATACCTCGTGCACTATCCCTACGGGTGCGTGGAGCAGACCACCTCGGCGCTCATGCCCATGTATCTCCTGCGCAAGAGCCAAGGCCTGGCGGACGAAGTGCTCAAGGATCAGGCGCGTCTCAATGACTACATTCAAGGAGGAATCGGCCGCCTGTTCTCGATGCAGACCGCCTCAGGCGGGTTAGGGTACTGGCCCGGCTCGGACGAGCCCTATCCTTACGGGTCCGTGTACGGCCTGCACTTCCTGACGCTGGTCAAGAACGGCCGCGAGTTTGAACTGCCCGAGCAGCCTATCGAGGCGTTGCAGGACTATGTCCGCGGCATCGCAAACGATTGGACCCAGAAGGAATCGCAATCCAATCTATACCTTCGTGCCTATGCCACCTACGTGCTGGCGCTGGGCGGCGACATCAACGCGATTCATCAGATACGCCGGTTCGATAACATATCGATGCCGCGCTCCGCGCGGTACCTGCTGGCGGCGGCATTGGCAAAGTCGACGGAGGACAAAGACCGCGTCGCCATGTATTTGACCTCGACTCCATCGCAGGCGTACGAGGTGGCGGAACGGGGCGGCACGCTCAATTCGGATATTCGAAACACGGCCGTCGAGGTCCTGTCGCTGGCGCAAATTGACCCGAATTCCCCCGACCTGCATGCGAAAGCGAAGGACCTGATCCAGTACCTTTCGAGCGATCGTACCTGGAACACGCAGGAGAGGGCGTTTGTCGTCTCGGCGCTCAGCGATTATCTCGAATCGCTTGGCGCCAACGCCGACCAGGCGTCCGCGACGATTGCCGGGCCCAATGGCCAGCAGCAGATTCAGGGAAGGGCCATCTTCCGCGAGAAACACGAAGGCGCAGGCGGCGAATACATCGTCGCCAACAACGGCCAATCCACGGTTTTCGTCAATGTCACCACAGCCGGCATCCCCGAGAAGCCCGACACGGACGGCTACGCGGAGGACATCACGATCGGCCGGCGTTATTTCACAAGCCAGGGCGCTCCGTATGCGCCCGAAAGCGCCTTCCTGCAGTCCGACAGCTACGTCGTGGAACTGACGGTCACGCCGAAACAGAGCGTCGAGAACGTTGTGGTAGTCGACAAACTTCCCGCGGGCTTCGAGATTGAGAACCCGCGCCTGAACGCCGAAACCCTGCCGCCCGGGAAGTTCAAGGAGGTCACCAACCCAAGCTACGTTGACGTGCGCGACGACCGCATCGTTCTGGCTTTCAACAACCTCGAGAGCAAGGCAGAAGGCCACCGGTATTACTACGTGGTGCGCGCCGTGACCCCCGGCGCCTATCAAGCGCCTTCGGCGACGGCCGAGTGCATGTACGACGCGTCGGTTCGCGCGGCCAATGCCGTCAGCAACGTGGAGGTGAAGTCCCGGCAATGAACTGGCCCGGCAAGACCCGAATGAAACGGTTGATCAAGGCGGCGGCCGCGCCGCGCCGGATGATTCCGGTCTGCGCGGCCATCGCCTTGGCAGCCGCGGTAATGCTGGCATGGCCTATGGACACGCAGCCCTTCCTCAAATTGGCCGCGTCCAGCGAATTGCTCGACCGCGAGGGAAGGCCGCTCTACGTTTTCCTGAATGAAGAAGAACAGTGGTGTTTCCCCCGGCCGATGGCGGAGATGAGCCCGCATCTCATCAAGGCCACCCTCGCCACCGAGGATCAGCGGTTTCGCCTGCACCCCGGCGTGGACCCTCTGGCCATCGTCCGGGCCGCGGTCTCGAACATTCGGGGCGCGGGTGTGGTCTCGGGCGCATCGACCCTGACCATGCAGGTCGCCAAACGCGGTCTGGCGCCCACGCACTCGGTATCGGGCAAGCTTCGCCAGGCTGTTGCCGCGCTGCGCCTCGAACGGCGAATTTCCAAAGACGAAATCCTGGAGACCTATCTCAATTCGGCGCCATACGGTCTCAACCTTGTAGGGTGTGAAGCAGCTTCGCTGCGCTATTTCGGGAAACCCGCCCGCGAATTGAATCTGCCGGAAGCGGCTCTGCTGGCGGGCCTTCCCAAAGCCCCCGGCCCATACATGCCC
Source organism: Candidatus Hydrogenedentota bacterium (assembly GCA_035416745.1). Classification (NCBI taxonomy): domain Bacteria; kingdom Pseudomonadati; phylum Candidatus Hydrogenedentota; species Candidatus Hydrogenedentota bacterium. The sequence goes on from DAOLNV010000018.1 coordinate 15,830, forward strand.
CTCGAGCATCCCGCACAGGCGCGGCAACGGCGTAACCACGTGCTCAAGCGTATGCACGACGAGGGGTACATCGACGCCGACGAGTTCGCACGGGCGTGCAAAGCGCCCCTGGGCGCGGCGTGGCATGAGCTGCCCGCGCTGTCGCCGCATCTCGCTATGAGTCTGCGCCCGCTCGCAGACAAACAGGGGCGGGTGCGAACAACCCTGGATTTCGACGTCCAGGCGCGCATCGAGCAGATTGTTCGCGAACGGTTGCGCTATTATCCGGGTGAGATCACCAACGCGGCCGTCATCGTCATTGACACGCAAGCCGGCGAGGTCCGTGCACGGGTCGCCTCCGGCGATTTCTACGATACACCCGGAGGCGGCCAGGTCGACGCCTGCCGGGCCCTGCGATCACCCGGCTCGACCCTCAAACCTTTCATCTACGCACTCGCTATGGACAGCGACTGCCTGTACGCTTCCGAAACGCTCAATGACGGCACGCTCGACTACGGCCGTTACGCCCCTGAGAACTTCGACGACCGGTACCGCGGCCTCGTGACCGCTGACAAGGCCCTCCAGCTGTCGCTCAATGTGCCGGCCGTCACGATCCTTGAAAGGCTTGACGTGGACCGGTTCCATGCGTTTCTTCCGCGGGCGGGCATTACCACGGTCGTCAAACCTCCGGAACATTACGGCCTTGGCCTGACCCTCGGCAACTGCGAAGTGCGCCTCGATGAAATGGCCGCGGCATATTGCATGCTCGCCAATCTCGGCGTATACAGGCCGCTCCGAATACACGAACTTCAGCAGCCCGGCCCCGAAACGCGGCAACTCACCCGGGGCGCCTGCCTGAAAATCTTCGAGATGCTTGAACAAACCCCGCCGGACGAATTCGAGCGGGAGCTGGTGCCGGTTTGCGCGACAAAGACCCGCGTGGCATGGAAGACCGGCACTTCGACGGACTACCGCGACGCCTGGACCTTCATGTTCAACCGGCATTACGTCGTGGGCGTCTGGATGGGCAACAACGACGCCTCTTCGTCGAAATGGCTGGTCGGCGCTACGGTTGCGCTGCCCCTGGCGGCGAAGATCTTCCGCGCGCTCGATGTGCCGAACACCCCGGCATGGCCCGAAGCGGGGGACGACCTGCGCGAGATCCGTGTTTGCGCCGTAAGCGGTCTTCCAGCGACCCCGTGGTGCTCCAACACACGCCGCGAAACGCTGCCGCGCAGCCAGTACCTCCATCGGGTGTGCGACATGCACCATCCAGCCGGCCCCGGCAGCGCCGACATTGTCGAACGGTGGCCCGGTGACACCCGGGGATGGGACCTTGCCGCTGTGCGCGACCCCCGAATCGTCGACCTGACCTCCCCCAAAACCCATCCCGAGCGGCACGACACCCTGGCCATCCAGCATCCTTCGGAAGGCGCTGTATATGTCTTGACGGGCGAACCCATGGGTGATCGCATCCGCCTCCGCGCATCCATCGAGCGCGTGGGGACCCTGCACTGGTACCTCGACGACCGCTACTTGGGCGGTTCAGGTCCCGAAGCGCCGGTGTACCTGAGTCTGAGTCCCGGGAATCACAAGTTGACCTGCCTCGCCCCGGACGGGGTCCTGGATACGGTGCGTTTTGAGGTTGTTTCCCCGGAAGACGCCCGCCGTATGGAGCCGAAGCGTCCCCTTACCGCGGGATAGTCATGATCACCGCCAGCGGGACCGCGACCTCGATTATCTCGGCAAGCGCGCTGGTTCGTGCGGCCGTCCATCCGCGCATTCCGGGCAGGTGCCGCGCGCTCAAGAGCAGTGTTACGGTGGCCGTAGCGGCCCAGATGCGCGCCGCGATGTCCAGACGCAGGCCCCCCAGCGGAAACCCTTTCCCGGAAATGTAGACGCAGGCAAGCGGCACGGCCGCGAAGACGAGGGCCGCCGATACGATGGGTCCGATGGCTCTTCGGTGGCTCAAGTCCGCCTCGGAACCGCTGCTCGGGGCGTATGGCAACAGGTTCATGCACACAACGATCCCCCACCGGCTTGCCAGCGGGACCAATGCAATGACCGGCCAACGCACTGTCAGCCACAACGCGTTCAACGCCATGACCTTCACAAGAAAGAGCAGCATCAGGAAAACCATGCCCACATGAGATGCGAATTCGTTGCCGCTTTGTGCCTGTTCGCGCGAGTTGACCCTCGCCTCGCGAAAACGCGCGAAGTACGCGGGATACATGCAGCGCGAAGCCCCCGCCAATAACGCCACGGTCAGCGCGCTCGATATGAGCGGGTTCTGAAACAGATAGCCGAATCCGTGGTCCAGCGTTGCCACGGCAAGACCAAGGCATGCTCCCCAGACAGGCAACGCATACTCGGCCCAGCGGGCCGGGGCGCTTTTCCCCACGGCGTCGAGCGGCTCAGGAAATGAGCGAAGATACCGAAATCGTGATATTAGCCCCATGCCGCCCTCCCTTCAGGGTCCGGCCGCGACCACCACACATTCAACACACCTGCAGGACGTTTCCGCGCATCGCGGTGCTACCGTCGAGAGCCGTCTGTGCAAAACGCCGTGCACGCCCGGCCTCACCCCGCCGACATGCGGAAATCGATGTTCTTCGGCGGCACGCACTCGCGCCGCACCCGCTCGCGAAGCGCGTCGTCTATGGGTATTCCCTCCGCTTCGGAAATGCGCCTCTCATGATAGGCGAACCAGAGGTCGGTAAGCGATGTTTCGCATTCTCGGATCTGGGCGGGTTCAAATTCGAAGATGCTCTTGACGTGCTCGAAACGCTCCGTCTTCAGGGCGGCTTGGGCAAGGGCGATCGTGATGCGTTCGTGGTTGCGTATCTCTTCCGGCAAGCCCGTAATGAAATCCAAGGCCTCGGTGTGCCGCCCTGTCTTGTTCAAGAAATCGGCGTACTCCTGCGCGATGGGCCTGACCTTCGGGCCGGTTTCCCACGCGCGCTTGAGAAACGCCCCCGCCCGGTCCATATCTCCTTGACGGTCGGCCAACACGGCCAAGTTGCGGTAAGCCCACCCGGTAGGCGTATGGGCGGCGCTCTGTTCCCATGCCTCTCGGGCTCCTTCGTATTCGCGCGCCTCCATCCGCATCACGCCCAGATGAAGACACGATAGCCAGTCTCCCCCGCTGCTGCTCGTCACGCTGGATTCAAGGATCCTGCGCCATTCCGGCTGGATCATGTACGAACCCGGCCCCTGCCCGGGCTCGCGTTCCTCCAACGCGCCGCTCTCCAGCAGCGACAGCCACATCCGTTCGCCGCTCCCAATGGTGTCGTCGGGGAAAGGCAGCTCCGCGGGCATGCGCGGCCGCTCTCCGACTTGTTCCGCGCGCCGGCGCTCGAGCGCGCCCCAGCCCGACCCACAACTGAGGATTTCCTCCGGCGGGGCGCTCGCGCAGGACTCGAGCCGCGCATGCAGGCCCTCGACGTGCTGTCGCGGCAAAACCCGCTCCAAGGAGGCATCCGCGGCACGCCACGCCAGTTCCCAGTCCTCCCCATGCGCAACCTCGGGAGCCATGGACAGCATCCCGTAGGCCTCAGTCCACGACCAGCATTCTCCGCCGGGCATGGGCACCGTCTCGAGCTGCGTGCGCGCCAGGCCGCCCTGCAGCTCGATGTAGGCATGTCCATCAACCGACAGCATTTCCTGCCAGCGCCGCCCACCCTGGTTCATGCCCCAGAAAAACATTTTGCGCCCCACCAGCCGGTCCGTCGAAGCGTGGACCAAACCCTTTCCTTCCCGGTCCACCTGCGCGATCCACTTACGCTGCCCGGCGGGGATGCGGAAGAAGGCCTCGCCCGCTGCTGGCGCGTTGGTCGGATACGACACGTCAAACCCGGCCGGACGCGGCACAGGCAAGACGGTCAAGACTCCAGTGCCCGGTGGGTGCGACAGCGCGTCCATGGCCGGCGCCAGGGTCCGCAGGTCCGGATGTTCGGGGACCGCGATGTTCGACCACCAGTACATCGGCAGTGTGTAGGCATGCGGATTGATGATCCGCGGCCGCGCAAACAGAAACCGCGAGCCCTGCGGAAGAAAGAAGTCTATCTGCCACGGGAAACAATGAAGGCGGTCCCACTCGTAGACGCGCAGGGCAGGCTCACCGTCCAGGCCGCGAATCCGTGCGGCGAACACGGGCGAAACCGTTAGAAAATAGTGCCCAATATGCGACGTATTCCATTCCACTCCGCCGCTTATCCAGGCATTTCGAATCGCGACGTTGCAGGGCTGAAACACCGGGTTACGCTCAAGCAGTTCCCTCCCTTGCCTTTTGTCGACCAGCGACAGAAGCCGCCCGTCATGCTCCGGCGAGAAGCGCGCCCGCAGAAAATCGTTCTCGAGGATAACCGTGCGGAAAAGATGGGGACTCCGCTTCCGCGTGTACCCGTCCTGCATGCGAAACGGCAGCCACCGGCTTGCGAGAGCGCATCCCATCTGACGGCGCTCGTCAGCGGGCACGTTGTCCGCAACCTCGATTGTCAGATCGTCCGTGTCCCCCCGAAAGAAGGGCAGCGGATTCTCTTCACCCAAGTCCGCCGCGGGGATTTCGTAGGATTCGAAATAGAGTTCGGTCATGACACCCCCAATGGATGGTTGCGCACATCCCCGTACGTGGAACCCAGCTCGGCAAATCCATTCACCAGCCCCATGAGTCCCGCCAGATTGTACATTGCCGTCGGCTCATGATCGAGCAGATTCGTGCTCTCCCGCGGCCGTCCTCCTCCCGCGCCCCCTGCAAACAAGCCAGAACCCTTTCAAGACCGCGGACGCATTCTTGTTGAATCGCCAAAACGCTTTCTGTACGCTGTCGCTCCACGAATTCCCGGAGACAGCCCAATGTATCGGCCAGAGATCAAAGTTCTTGATTGCACCATCCGCGACGGCGGTCTCATGAACGATTGGCGCTTCAGTAAAGCCATGGTGAAAGATGTGTTCGCCGGCTTGGCGCAAGCGGGCATAGATTACGTCGAGCTGGGCTATCGAGCCGACAAGCAACAGTTCTCAAAAGATGATTTCGGGCCTTGGCGTTTCTGCGATGAAGAGGACCTCCGGGAGACTGTTTGCCAAAGCGATGCCCGGCTCGCCGTCATGGCCGATGTAGGCCGTACCGACTACAACGATATTGTACCCGCCAGCGAATCCCTGATACGGCTGTACCGCGTGGCCACGTACGTCAAAGACATCCAGGAGGCAATATGTCTGGGCGACCACTGCAAGAAACAGGGGTATGAAGTCTCCATAAACATCATGGCCGTATCCCACGCCCTTGAGCCCGACCTGGACAGAGCCCTCGACAAACTTGCCGGGACCGACTTCGACATGGTCTACCTGGTCGACAGTTTCGGCTATCTCCAGCCCCATCAGATCGAATATATGGCCCACAAATACCTGGCGAAGCTCCCTGGAAAGCAAATCGGCATTCACTGCCACAACAACCAGCAACTGGCGTTCGCAAACACCGTGGAAGCCGCGATGAAAGGCATAACCTGTCTTGATGGCTCGATTTATGGCATCGGGCGCGCCGCCGGAAACTGCCCCCTCGAGCTCATCATCGGATTCCTGAAGAATCCCAAATTCGATGTGCGCCCTGTACTCGACCTCATCGAGAGATACCTTATCCCCCTAAAGAAAGACTTGAAATGGGGTTACGAGATACCCTACGTCATCACGGGTCTCCTGAACAAACATCCCCGGGCAGCTATGGCATTCATGAACACCGCCCTAAACACCTCTCTGCGCTCGTTTTACGACGAGCTTTCCAACCTCGACGACATTTAGTTGACAAGTCCCCGCCATTCCTCGCCGTTACTGTCTTGGAAGTCCAATACTGTCAGTATTTTAGAGGGATTGAAGGTCTGGCGGAATACGCATATGATTCCATTTTCATGAATAAAGCCGTTTCCGAATCGTCTGTTTCGAGACGGTAAATGGTGGAAAAACAGCACATTCTACGCAAGGCACAATTTTCGCTAGACAAAAGTGCGAATAAGTGGTAGAATAGACATAGTAAGAGGAGTCTACCGAGTCTGAGAATAAAAGCCGCGGAAAGGAGTAATAGGCCTTACGGTGACGACAGCGAGGTGCCCAGGCATGGCTAAGTACGAAACGGATGCACGATGGGAAGACCCGTTTGAACCCAGACAGGAAAGACGGATTGCCCGGCGCTTTGCCGTACCCATGCAAGTCAAGATTGCCGTACAGGACCCCAAGCTGAAATGCCGCCTCATTTGCCGCGGCAATGTGGTTAACCTGTCCCGCGTTGGCCTTCTCGTGCGTACAAAGCACGATGTGACGCCGGGGATGCGCGTCTCTGTCGGGATCTCTACAAAACTGTGTGAAGACGCCAGCTGCCTCCCCCGCGTCTTCGTTGGTTCCGCGGAGATCATGCGCGTTGCCCGCGACTATGAGGACATTTCGGTCGTAGCCATGCGGTTCGGCACAGAACTTGCCCAGAACATGGAATTTGCCTTGTTCACGGACGCCCTGCAAAACCAGCTCGACTCTCATATCGAGGTTTGAAATCCTGCACGGTGGCCGCTGGGGGGGATTCCGGCACGCCCACTCCCAAGAGCTGCGAAACTCTCGTCCGGACGGTTTCGTCTAACCAATGTAAATGATATCATCCACCCGTCGTCTAACATCCGTAGAATCCGCTCAAATCCAAGGAGACGGCATGATTTCTCTGGTTGTTCTAGCAGTGCTCGAGTGCTCCGCTGCGGTTGAAACGTCGGTCATCGAGACTTCCGAGCCCGTGTGGGATGTTGCCGTTGAAGATCTGAATCTGGATGGCAGCGGAGACATCGTGGCCCTATGTTGCGACTCCGAAGCCACCCCTCTCAAGAAGAACGTTGCCGTCTATATGATGAACGGGGAAGACGGCGGCTATTCCAGCGAACCATCCTTTGTGCTTCCGCTGGACCCGAGCATCAGCTCGCTGTTCTGGGCCGAGACCAATGGGAAAACGCCCCGCGAACTCGTTACCACAAATGCTTTGGGCGCGGAGATTTACGCGTACCGCGAGGGCAAACTCGAGAAGGTCCAAACCACGGAGTTTCTGTCCTTGCTTCCCAGCGGCGCGAAGGAACCCCGCTTCTTGAGGGAGATTCCCAAGGACCTTGACGGCGATGGCATTGACGAATGGCTCATCCCCGCCAATGGAGGGTACATCGTTCGCAATGCGGATGCCCAGCACGCCTTCGTCACCTGCGACGTGGTGAGCGAAATCCGTGAAGAGGGCTCCCTGCAGATCAGGCATAAACTGCCAGCCTACCAAGTCTTCTCCCTCGAAAACCAGGCCCCAAAAGGAATCGTCTTTCTGAGCAACGAGCTCGCTGATTTCGCTCATGGTGACAACTGGACAGAGCACCAACGCTACAAGGTGCCATCAAACACCGACGAGAAATGGGACACTTCCGCGCAGATGCAGGACATCGACGGCAACGGACTGCCGGACCTGGTTGTCACTCAGTCCAAGGGCACTGTGAACGTCACTGTCATGAGCCGTGTTTACGTTGCCTCGGCCCCCTTCACGTACCCCGATGAGCCCAGCGCCGTTTTCCACGCCGACGGCGCCATTGCTGCGCCATTCCTCATCGATGTCGACGGCGACGAGAAACTGGATGTCATGTTCATCAAGGTGCCATTCGGACTCAAGACGCTCGTGAATCTCTTCTTGCGGAAGAAGGTCGCCGTCGAGGTTGATGTCTTCCTGTTCAATGGCAGCGCTTACAATGCCAAGCCCGACTTCTCCACCTCGATTACCCTTGACGCTCCTGAACAGCGTGAGCTCCCCGTGTATATCATGGCGGATTTCAACGGCGATGGGCGCGTCGACGTGATGTTCGGTTCCGGCAACAGCGAGGTTGCCATCCACACCGGTGAAACCAACCGCTTCATCTCGAACAAACCCTGGGTGACCCTTCCCTTCATCCCATTCGGCCAAGCACGCCCATACGACCTTAACGACAACAAAGCCAAAGACGTCGTTCTATTCCACCCTGGCGGCAAGGATGCCAAAAAGATCGAAGTAGCCGTGTTCTAGCGACCGACTGAAATGTCCAGGCGCCATGATTGCCACCGTAGGCGCCGGCGGTGCAGCCGGAGGGGACTCAGCCCGGCCGACCGAACACGCCGGACGGCATATTGCACGGCCCGTCAATCCCAGTCCCTGCTCCCCAATCCCTTAAATCCCCTTACGATCGGCGCTGCCATGAGAAATTGGCGGGCCCCATTCATGTGCGTGTGCGGGGTCATAATCGGGATTGGGTTCGGGCATGGCCGCGTTGACTTGTTGTCGCCACGCGGCCAGCATTTCACGCAATTCGGCCGCCTTCTCCGGCCTTGCAGCCGCCAGATTGCGCGATTCGGAAATGTCCTCGGCGAGGTTGTAGAGTTCGAGACGCCCGTCTTCGAAAAACTCCAGCAGCTTCCAGTTGCCGGCCCGGACAGCGCCTGCGGGCGTTGAATGGTGATAGTGGGGGTAATGCCAATAGATGGCGTCGCGGTTCAGGCTGCCCCGCTGTTCGAGCAACGGGCGGAGGCTCACGCCGTCCAATACCTGGTTGGCGGGCGGCATTGCCCCGGCGATGTCCACAAGCGTCGGGTAGAAGTCCACGCTGCTCGTGGGCACGCTGCAGGTGCTTCCCGGCTCGACGGTGCCCGGCCAGCGTACGATGAGCGGCTCCCGGATGCCGCCCTCGTAAAGAGTGCCCTTCTCGTCGCGCAGGGGGGCATTGCTCGACACGAGCGGCCCCTGCAGATCATACCGCTGCCGCAAACCTCCGTTATCAGAGGTGAAGATCACGATGGTGTTGTTGGCCAGTCCGAGCTCGTCGAGTCTAGCCGTGATGCGGCCCACGCTGTGGTCTACGTGCTCGACCATGGCGGCGTAAACAGGATTGTTCACGCCTTCGGCCGGCTTTTTCTTTTCTCTATACTTCTTGATGAGTTCTTGGCGCGCCTCGATTGGCACGTGTACCGCGAAATGGGCGAGATACAGAAAGAACGGCCGCCCCCGGTTCTCGTCAATGAACTTCTCCGCCTGTTCCGTTAAGAACTCGGACAGATAGGCGTCCTGTTCGATCTCCATGGGTGGAACAGTCTTGAAGTTGAAATGCCGTCCTTCCGACACCAGCCAGGAACTAAACCCCTGGGCGTCCGGGAAGTATTCGCGTCCGCCGAGATGCCACTTGCCGAACTGTCCGCAGGTGTATCCCGCCGCTTTGAGCGATTCCGCGACCGTCACGACCTCGAGCGGCAGATACTGGGTGCGGTTTAGCGGCGCCTTGAGCTTGGCGTAGGGCCGCTGATGGCCGGGAATGAAGTCGGTAATGCCGACTCGCGCGGGATACTGTCCGGACATGATGCTGGCGCGTGTGGGCGAACACACCGGGCACGCGGCGTAGGCATCCGTGAACCGCATGCCTTGTGAGGCCAGTTTGTCGATGTTGGGCGTCTCATGAAACCGATGGCCGTAACATCCGGTATCCGGCCATCCCATGTCGTCAATCAGAATGAATACGAGATTGGGTTTCCGCCTCTCCGCGGCAGAGAGTGCGCGCGGCGCGACGTCCGCCAACAACGCGGCTCCGCCTATTCCCAGGAATCCCCGGCGCGAAATTCGAATCATCGCTTTCCCTCGCTGCATTTCTCGGAGTTCAGACCCGAAAACTCATTGTATATGAATACGCGGCCTCGGTGAACGCCTCACTTGGAAACCATCAGGACGCCCGTCCCGCTGATACGATCATTCTTGAGATCCTGCAACGCTTTGTTCGCCTCCTCGAGCGGATAGGCCTTAGTATGCGGACGAATGGGGATCTCGGCCGCCTCTTCGAGCAACTGCCGTCCATCCTCCCGCGTATTGGCGGTTACCGAATGGATGTTGCGCTCGTAGAACAGATGTTTTTCATAATTCAGCTGCGGGATATCGGTCATGTAGATGCCGGCCAGCGCCAAGGTGCCGCCCTTTTCCAAAGCTTCGAGGGCTGGCGGCACTAGATGGCCTGCCGGCGCAAAAATGATCGCGCTATCGGCCTTCTCGGGCATGCCTGCCGCATCTTCTCCCGTCCATTCCGCGCCCATGTCGCGCGCCAATTGGAGATGGCGCTCGCCCCGCGATACGACAAACACGCGGTATCCCCGATGCCTGGCAATTTGCATCACCACGTGCGCGGAAGAACCGAAACCATACAGGGCGAGCCGCCCGCCATCGGGTACCTGGGCCCGTTTCAGCGCCCGGTATCCGATGATCCCCGCGCACAACAACGGGGCGGCGTCAGCGTCGTCAAACGCGTTCGGTATTCGGTACACGAAGGATTCCGGCGCGACGACGTATTCGGCGTAGCCGCCGTCCGCGTAATAGCCGGTATACCGGGACGATTCGCACAGATTCTCCTGCCCGCGGTTGCAGAATATGCACCGGCCGCAAGTGTGCCGCAGCCACGCCACGCCGGCGCGCTCTCCCTCGCGGAACCCGGAACACCCCTCCCCCACCTTGTCCACGCTCCCGACGACTTGATGCCCGGGTATGATGGGCAGCTTTTGCTGGGGCAATTCGCCTTCGATGACGTGCAGGTCCGTCCGGCATATCGCGCAACACCGCACTTTGATGCGCACCTCGCCCGGACCGGGTTCGGGCAACGGCAAATCCCGCGGCTTCAATGGCGATGAATCGATTGGCGCAACAGCCTCAAGAACCATGGCTTTCATGGCGGTATCTCCCGAGTCTCGATCTCTTCTCTTGAGGGTAGCGCGAATATCTCACGAATTCCAGACATAGGGATAATGCCCCGCCTGGCGCAAGGCCGGACGGGACTCTGCGCGCCAACGGCGCCAGTCCCGTCAATCCTGTTCATTCCGCCTCAAAACAGATCTTCCCCTCTTGCGCTGCTCTTGTTTCTCCAGAGCCCCAACCGTAAGATTGAATGTCTATATACTTCTTTGTTGTAAAGAGGGGACTGCTTTGCGCGCATTAGTACTGGAGAACTACCGGAATTTGTCGGTGCAGGACCGCCCCGTGCCGGAGTGCGGTCCGGGCGATGTGCTGGTGCGCGTCAAGGCCTGCGCGATCTGCGGAAGCGATGTCCACGGATACGACGGGAGTTCGGGGCGCCGTATCCCGCCCGTTGTCATGGGGCACGAGGCTGCGGGGGTGGTGGCTGCGACGGGCGAAACGGTCACCCGCTTCAAGACCGGCGATCGCGTGACGTTCGACTCGACCATCTATTGCGGTGAGTGCCCTTTCTGCCGCTCAGGACGCATCAACCTCTGCGACAACCGCATGGTCCTCGGTGTGTCGTGCGCGGACTACCGCCGCGACGGCGCGTTTGCGGAGTACATCGCCGCACCCGAACGCATTGTCTACCCTATCCCCGCCGATCTGCCTTTCGAACATGCGAGCCTGATCGAGCCGGTGGCGGTGGCGATGCACGCAGCCTCGCGCGCGTCAATCCATCGGAACGACTCCGCGGCGGTCATTGGTACAGGCACGATCGGATTGCTTGCCATGCAGGCCGTCAAAGTGGCGGGATGCGGCCCAATCATCGCTGTGGACATCGACGACGAACGGTTGCGCCTGGCAGCGCAGCTCGGCGCGACGGATATCATCAACGCCGCCCGAAATCCCGTTGCGGAGACCGTCGCCGCCCTTACTGGTAATAGGGGCGCGGCCGTAGTCCTCGAAGCCGCAGGGACCGAAGAGACCGTTCGCACGGCCATGGCATGCGTTCGGAAAGGCGGCACGTTGATTCTGCTGGGTAACATCACGCCCACGGTATCCTTCCCGTTGCAGTCCGCCGTGACGCGTGAAATCGCTGTGCTTGGCTCCTGTGCCTCCGCGGGTGAATATCCTGCGGCTATCGGTCTCGTGTCTCGCGGGGAGATAGCCGTCGAGCCGCTCATTTCGGCTAGTTCGCCGCTGGAGGACGGCCCGGAATGGTTCGAGCGGCTTTACAACAAGGAACGCGGGTTGATGAAAGTCGTATTGTGTCCGTGAATCAACGAAATCCAGGGAGAAGATTACCGTGAGCGGTCTTTTTGATCTATCGGGAAGAGTTGCCGTGGTCACCGGAGCAAGCCGGGGCCTGGGGCAGTGCTTTGGCCGCGCATTAGCACGCGCGGGCGCCGACCTCGTCATTACCAGCCGCGACAAAGCGGCGCTGGGGGACTTTCAACTCGAAATCGAGGCCCTGGGACGCCGCGCCGTGCCCCTCGAACTCGATGTCCGCGACTATGACAGCATCCAGGGCATGGCGTCGGGTGCAATAGCCGCATACGGCAAGCTCGATATCCTCGTCAATAACGCGGGCTGCAACATCCGCAAACCCGCCCTCGACGTTTCGTGGGACGACTGGAATACCGTCCTTGATACCAACCTCCGGGGCACTTTTTTTGTCGCGCAAGCCGTTGCCCGGCATATGATTCCCGAGGGTTACGGGCGCGTCATAAATATCGGCTCGGTGACAAGCGTCTTTGGTTATGCGGGACTCGCGCCGTACGGCGCCAGCCGCGGCGGGGTCAAGCAGCTCACCATGAGCCTCGCCGATGATTGGGGGCCTCACGGAATTACGGTCAACTGCCTGGCCCCGGGATGGTTCAGAACCGACCAGAACAAGGTGCTCTACGAGAACGCGGCCTGGGTGCAATACCTCTGCGACCGCATCCCCGTAAAACGCCCCGGCCAGCCTCACGACCTCGACGGCGCGGTCGTTTTTCTGGCGTCGGAAGAAAGCCGTTACATCACCGGGCAGACCCTGCTCGTGGACGGAGGCATCTCGACTGGCGCGACAAAGACCGCCGTCGAGAAATAGAGGATACGGCGCAGGGGAAATACAGACAGACACGGACAGTCAAAGGGAGCCGGCGGTGCGCCCGATTCCGCGAAATTTCCTTCGTGCACCGCGTGGTGTACCATGGGGATGGTGTGAATTCCATCCGTTCTTGCGGATTCCGTCTGAGACAAAGGGGTAATATCTCATGAGACGTCCAACCTTGCCGATACATGCTCGAAGCGCCGTTCTGGCGCTCACGCTGGCCGCGCTGGCTAATCCCAGTGCGGGAGCGCAAGTCCTCGAGACTTCTCATCCACTGCTCGGCATGCGACCCGTACCCGAGGGCGTCGGCGTCAACATCCATTTCTATCACGGCAACGAAAATGACCTCCGCATGCTGGAGGAAGGCGGTCTCGGGATTATCCGCATGGACATCAGTTGGTCAGGCGCGGAGACGGAGGCCGGGAAGTACGATTTCAGCCACTACGATCGCCTCGTGGCGGACATGGAAGCGCGGAACATCCGTATCCTGTTCATTATCGATTACGGCAATCCGTTGTACGACGGCGGTCTCGCGCCACACACCGAGGAAGGCCGCACGGCCTATGCGCGGTTCTGCTCAGCTTTGGCAGGCCATTTCGCCGGCAAACCCATCATTTGGGAACTCTGGAACGAGCCCAATATCGGATTCTGGAAACCCGAGCCCAAGGTCGAAGATTACCTGGCGTGGTGCAAGGCGGTAGTGCCGGCTATCCGCGAGGCGGACCCTGGCGCCTGCATCATCGGTCCCGGCACTTCGGGCTTTCCCATGACGTTTCTCGAGGATTGTTTCAAAGGGGGCTACCTGGAACTGGTCCATGGCGTGAGCGTGCACCCCTACCGGGGTTCCCGCCAAGACCCCGAAACGGCTCGCGGCGATTACGACCGGCTGGCCGCTATGATCGCGCGCTACGCGAGCGAACAGGGCATCATGCGCGACATTCCCATCATCAGCGGCGAATGGGGCTACACCACGACCGACATCGAACGCGAACTCCAGGGCAAATACCTTCCGCGCCAATGGCTCAGCAACCTCTCCTACGGCATTCCTATCAGCATCTGGTATGACTGGCACGACGACGGCCAGGACCCCAAAGAACGCGAACACAACTTCGGCGCCGTCACGTGGGACTACCAACCCAAACCGGCGTACACGGCCATGAAAACGCTGATTGGCGAACTGGCCGGATACCTGCCCGTGGGCACGGTGCCCACAGAAAAAGATGGCGATTTCATCGCGGCGTTTCGGAAAGAAACTGCATACAAGCTCGCGATCTGGACAACGGACGAATTCAGCGAAATACGGCTGCCAGATGGTCTCGATGCGGTCAGCGCCACCGATCACCAGGGACAGCCCGTTGCGCTGCCGGAAGGGCAAGTGTGGCGGGTAACGGACGCGCCCATCTATCTCACGCTCGCCGAGAACGCGCCGTCGTGGCTGGGAATCTTTCCGTTACGCGCCGAAGCCGTCCAACCGGCCCAGGCGGGGGCGCCTCAAGGGGTGCGCATACGGTTTCCCGTCACCAACTCGGCATACAAGGCCCTCACGTTGCAGCCGGTGGAAACCGATGCGGAGGGTATCCGGGGCACATGGAATTCCGGCGAAACCTCTTTGGCGCCCGGCGCATCGGACGTGTTGATCTGGCAAGGGACGATCGCGCGGCGAGACGCACCCCTGCTGGAACTGCCCGTCGCCATCACGTGCGGCGCTCCCGGGGAATCTTCGTACACGTTCAAGACCCACGTTTCCGTCCCTATCGCGAATCCGTTGCGCGCGACACTGGGCTGGCGGCACGACGGCATGGTGGTTGAACTCGCGTCTGAATCAGCTGCTCCTCTCGACGGTCAGTTGCTCGCGGAAGTTGACGGCAAGGCGCTTCCGCCCGTTCCCGTGCAGCTCGACGCGCAGCAATCGCAGTTTTTTGCATTCCCGTCCGTTACCCTGTCCGGGGGCCCCAAGACGGCCGCCGTCCAGTTGCTGGACACAAACGGGGATGTTGCCGCGGAGGTCGCGCCCATGACCTACGCGCTTGTAGATGCCGTGGAGTTTCCCGTCGGCCAGGATGCACGCGAAGTCTTCCGCCTGTGGGACGAAGGCGAGGAAGAGCGCACCATAGCGCTTCAGGGAGTGATTGTTGACGCGCCGGGCGAGAATCCGCCCTTCACCAAAGCCGTGAAAGTGGATTACGCTATCGAACCCGGCTGGTGTTTCTGGCAGTGGGGACCGAAAGAGAATCCTGAACTTCCTGTGCCTCAGCCCGACAAAGCGATGCTCTGGGTTCACGGCGCACAATTCAGCGATCGCATTCTCTGCCGGGTAACCGACGCCACCGGTCAGACGTTCCAGACCGGCGGCGTGCAGAAGACCGGGGATGGATGGGAACTTGTCGAGATGCCGCTCAAAGGTCCAATGGGACATTGGGGCGGCGCGGATGATGGCGTCATTCATGCGCCGCTGCGCTGGACCTCGTACTACCTGCAAGACCCCGCGAAAGTGGCCAGCAAAGGCACGGTCTGCCTCACGGGCGTAGTCGTCGCGTGGAAACCGGAAGAGGCGGCGCGATACGAAGGGCGGAATTTGGCGCCGGCGCTCCTGCGCATTTTCCCGAACCGCTGCGGCCAAGCAAGGACGATGTGAGCTAATAGATCGGAGAAAAAGGGATGAAGAAGGCGCTGACGTGTATATCTTTTCTCGCCATCTGCGGCATCATCTGCGCGCAGGAAACGGTGGTCAACCTGCCCATCGGGGAGACTCTTCTGGCAGATATTGGCATCTATCAGGTCGCGTATCAATCGTACGGGGAAGACACCGTCACCATGCCTGCGTCCTGGACGGGCCACTTCCATCCGGTAACCGGCATCTCGTACGTTCCCCACGAGCGCACACTCGGCCGCGACGCCATCCTCTTGCACTCGCCCTGGCGCATTGCGCCGGGAAAAGTATGGGCGGACTATCATCTGCGCCTGCCCCAGGTTGCTCCCATCACGCTGTCTTTCGGAATCGCCATGGGCACGATAGCCGCCCAGCCAAACCATAGCGACGGCGTCACGTTCAGCGCGTATGTACTGGCCAACAACGAGGAAATGCCCCTTATGCGCGAGCACTACGCCCAAGCGGAGTGGAAAGACTTCGCGTTCGACCTTACCCCGCGCGCAGGCCAGGACATCACCCTGCGCATTCAGGCCGAACCCGGGCCCAGCAACAACGCGTCCTTTGACTATTCCTATTTCGGCGACGCCAAGATCCTCTGCGGGGCCAGGAGCGCGGGCGAGGAAAGCCTGTTGGAGCATCTGACCTCCACGAAAGCCTATCTCGCAACGCGTGACACCGACATCCGTCCGCTCTGCAACGCTTCCGGTAATGGTGTGACTCCCTCCAACCTTCTCCCCCACATCAATGCGGTCACAAAGACGGACACCGGCTACCGGTTCGAATACACGGCGGACGATTGCCATCTGTTCTATCAGTATGAGCCGAAGGCCGGAACCCTGGATGACTTCAGCGTACAGATCGACGGCGCTCCCGCGTTCCAGCCCGCTTTGGGAGGCGGAATCAGCGGCCAGCTCCCCGGTTCAGACACGCCGCCGTCCCGGCTCGAGAACGGACACATCGTCAGCGCCTCGTTGGACGAGAACGCAAAGAGACTGACCCTAACATGGGCCTATACCGTTGGGAATGACACCTTCGAAGCCACATGGGTGTTCGGGATTGAGGGAAAAGCGCTCACAATCAACGTGGACGCCGAGAAACCCCTCGTCACAGCCTTCTCACTCGGGCATAACGGCGGGGCGCCGTTCCGCAAGACTTTTGACGTCCCTTACTTGGCAGGCTCTGTGTCGTACTTGACCGGGCAGAACGTGTTTGCTTGCGGGTATCTCGACTGGACCCGCTCCCACGCGTCGCAGTGTCCCCAAGGCGGCGCCGTTTACGAATCCAAGACAGACGGGTCGCGGAATCCTCTGCATGAGGAAGGCTACATCGCCGTCTCGCCGAACGTTCAGGAGGTGTTGCCGAACATCCCCCATCCTCCCTCGCCCTGCATGGGTTTGCTGGGATCGAAGATCATGCTGGACATCTGGGGTCATCATAAGGGCACTTTCGCGGGCGACGGCGAGAATCTCCGCAACCTGAAAGACAATGGCGTCGACCACCTGGCCATCATCTCGCACGTCTGGCAGCGGTATGGCTACGACGTTCAGCTGCCGGATCATATCCCGCCCAACCCGGCGTTTGGCGGCCGGGAGGGCATGGAACTGTTCGCGCAGGCGGCGAACGGCTGTGGCTACGTCTGGTCGCTCCACGAGAACTATATCGACCTGTATCCCGATGCGCCGTCGTACGAGCCCTCGGCCCGGGTGCTTCGGGCCGACGGGTCGCCCTCGCCGGCCTGGTTCAACGCGGGCACCGGGGTACAGAGTTTTGGACTCAAATGCAACCGAGCCCTCGAGTTCGCCAAGGCGAACGCTCCGCTCATCCACGAATGGTTCGCGACCAACGCTGCCTACCTGGATGTCCACACCTGCGTGCCTCCGTGGCACCAGCTCGATCACGAAGCCGGACAGCCCATGGCCGCTATGGCGCTCGCCAAGGTCAAGTACGATGCGGAACTGTTCCAATACATGCGCGACACGCATGAAGGCCCTCTGTTTGGCGAGGGCAACAACCATTTCTACTGGGCGGGGTTGTGCGACGGGGCCGAGGCGCAGGTCAGCGGCGGCGAGGACCATCTGCCCTTCCTGGACTTCGACCTGCTGAAAATCCACCCCCAGATGGTCAACCACGGCATGGGCTATTATGAGCGCTGGTTTCGCCGCGGATACGACCATCGTTGGGGGCACGACACGGGCTCGGTCGAGCAAGTCGACAAGTATCGCGCCCAGGAGGCGGCTTATGGCCATGCCGGGTTCATAGGGAATGCCCAGACGAACAACGTCCAATGGGTCGCCAAAGAACATCACATGATGCACCCCATCCAGCGGCTCTACGGGATATCGAAACCCGTTGAGATTGCCTACGCCGTCGGCGAGCGGTACGTTCCCGCCAGCATCGCGCTCGTAGTGGGCCAGACCGAACGCCAGCGCATCCAATACGAGAGCGGCCTCACCCTATGGGTCAACTGGGCCGCCGATGACTGGCAGGTTGAAGGTTATACCTTGCCGCAGTGGGGCTTTCTCGCGCTCGGACCCGGCACCCGGGTCTCGACCCTCAAAGTGAACGGCCACTTTGCGGACTACGCTGAATGCCCCGAGTTTGTGTTTGCCGATGCGCGCACCTGTTTCACCATGCCGTACCTGTCACACGTGCGAGACATCGAGCCGCGGCTGAAAACTTTCGAGTATCTCGGGGAAGGCAAGGCGCGTATCTGCTACGAGTGGGTCGTACGCGAGGATTTGGACCAGGATTACCAGTGTTTCGTACATTTCACAAGCGACGCCAGCGGCCACAACGAGCGCATCGCGTTCCAGCAAGATCACGGGCTGCCCAAGCCAACCAGCCAGTGGCGGCGCGGCGACATCATTACCGATGGCCCCTACGAAATCGCCATTCCCCAAGGTAACGGGCAGAGTTTTGAGGTCCTTATCGGGTTATTCAACGGCGGACGGTTGCCGCTCAAAGGCATTGAAGATTCCCGCGGACGCTACCTGGCCGCTGTTCTCGATGTGCAACAGGAAAACGGGGTCATCAAAAACGTCAGGTTGGGGGATCTCGAAGAGGCACGGCAACGTTACTCGGCCGGGAAGGCCGATTTCGAGGCGCACGTGAATCCGCCGGGCACATGGCTCGACTTCGGAAATCTCGCCACCGACGGCTCGGTCAAGATCAACAAAGAACCAAACCGCCTGACCGTTTTCCCGTATCCGCGCGACAGGGAATTCGGCGTGGAGCTCGACCTCGCGTCCTTCGCGGCCGGCGCCGGTGTCGAGAACCTGCGCGTGACGGCGCTCGCAGCCGGTTCACAGGACGATATGGGGCCGGTGGCCCACGAATTGCAGGGCAGCCGCGTGGAATTCAGGACAGGGCTCAAAGGATGCGGCCGCTACGTCGTAGAATGGCAATAACGAAGCGGTGCAACACCTGAAATGCGGATGAAGGAGCTTTGTTATGCATAGATTCCTCTTGTCTATCTTCGCCATTGCCGCGGCATTTGCCGGGTACCCGCCGGCCGCCCAGGTCAGCGCCGAGACGCCGGGCTACTTCCCCTTCTGGGTGCCTCCCTTTGACACCGAGGCCTCGTTTACCGACATGTCTTTTCTCAATCCACAACCTGCGGGCGCCGCGGGACGCGCGACAATCCGGGACGGCCATTTCTGCGACGCCCAAGGCAACCGCATACGGCTTATTGGCAGCAACCTGACGTTTGGAGGAGCGTTTCCTCCCAAAGACGATGCGCCGAAGATCGCGGCCCACCAGCGCAAACTCGGCATGAATGTTGTCCGCTTCCATCACCTCGACATGCACACCGCGCCAGGCGGCATCTGGAACCAGGACCGGACCGCCTTCGACCCGGAACAGCTGGACAGATTGGATTGGCTTATCTATCACCTGAAACAGAACGGCATCTACACCAATCTCAACCTGCACGTCTCGCGTACCTATCCCGGGATACCAGGCGACCTGCCGCGGGACTTCATTTTTGGCAAGGGCATCGACAATTTCTATCCCGATTTCATCCAATTGCAGAAGGACTATGCGCGCGACCTTCTCACCCATCAAAACCCCTATACGGGCATGACCTACGCGAAAGACCCCGCCGTACTCGTCGTCGAGCTCAACAACGAGAACTCGCTGACCGACAAGTCCATATCAGCTCTCCGCGGACTTCCCGAGCCCTATCTTTCGGTTCTGGTTAACATGTGGCGCGACTGGCTCAAGAGCACGGCAGGCACTACCGAAGCGCTGCGCGCGCGCTGGCTTGTTGCCGACGAGCCCCTTGCTGACGAGGTCCTGGCCAACGGTACGTTCTCGGAGGATACACAGCGCTGGACCTTCGAGCAGGGCGGCGGCTCGAAGCTCGCCACGGAAATCGTCGATGACGAAGTCGTCCCATCGAAACGCGCTCTGCACGTTACCACACTCAAGCCGGGCGCTGAATTCTGGAACCTCCAGTTTCACCAGACCGGGCTCAATCTTGAGGAAGGCGCGCCCTATACCTTCTCATTCTGGGCACGGGCCGATGCGCCGTGCGAAATCAATGCCAACGTCCGCCTCGACCAGGATCCCTGGAGCGGGTGCGGACTCGCTCTGGAAGTGCCGGTTGCCGCCGAATGGAAACGCTACGAGTACACGTTCAAGTGTGAGGGCTCCCGCCCCAACCACTGCCGCGCCGGATTCAACATGAACAACCGGCTCGGCGAATTCTGGTTTGCCGAGGTGTCATTGCGCCGCGGCGGATGGGTCGGGCTGCCTCCCGACCAAACCTTCGAAGCGGACAACATCCCCCTTCCCGCCGGAAACGCAGGGCCTCAAGTGGTCCAGGATTTTTTCCGTTTTCTGTCTGATACCGAGTGCGCGTACGTGCGCGAGATGATGGACTTCCTCAGAAATGACCTCGGCGTGGGGGCTTTCGTGTGCGACACTCAGGCCAGTTACGGGGAGATTCGGGGAGTGTATCGGGAGGCGGTACACAGTGATTTCATCGACATGCACGCGTACTGGCAACACCCTCATTTCCCCGGAAAGCCTTGGGACGGCGGCAACTGGTCGATTCCCAACACATCGATGGTGGCCGAACCGCGGGGCGGCACGCTCTCACGTCTCGCCTGGTTCAAGATGGCGAACAAACCGTATACCGTGAGCGAATACGACCATCCCGCGCCCAATGATCATGCTGTCGAGATGTTCCCGATGCTTGCCTCTTTCGCCGCGTTCCAGGACTGGGACGGCTTCTACCAGTTCGACTACTCGAGCGGGACCATCAACCCCGAAGAGCAGCGCTTGTCCGGATACTTCACGCTGTGGAACCACCCAGGCAAGCTTGTGTTCTTGCCGGTGGCCGCAGTGATGTTTCGAATGGGTGGTGTTCGTGCCGGTGAAGACCGCCTTTTCGTCGATATCCATGCGGATGACGCCAGGGAACACACAGCCTTCGGATGGAACTTCTTGAAGGACATTGCCCCTGTGACGTACCACCGTCCGGCAGGTTTCCGGTGGAATCCCGGTACAGGCGGTATCGCCGTGCCCGAACTGGCCGTCCCCGAGCCTCCGCTCGTTTCGAACACGGGCGAAATCGCCTGGCAAGCCACACCGTCCGAAAGAGCACGTTATACCGTCAACACCCCGTCTGTGCGTTTGGCTGCCGGGTATATCGCTGGCGACGAAATCCAGCTCGGAGACCTCACGCTCAAGGTAACCAAGGCGGAGAAGAACTGGGCGGTTGTCGCCATTGCCGCCCTCGACGGCAAACCTGTCGCGGGGTCCTCGCGCATCCTCGTTGTCGCCGCGGGACGCGTCGAGAACACAAACATGGGGTGGAACGAAGAGCGCACGTCTGTTCAAAGCCAATGGGGCACGGCGCCGGTCGTTGCCGAAGGCATCGAGGCCATCGTCACCCTGCCCGCGGGAAAGGAAGCGTACGCCCTTGATGGCGCGGGCAAACCTAAAGGACCCGTAGGGCTTCAGCCGAGCCCGTCCGGGACCGTTCTTGCGATTGGACCCCAATACCAGACGTTGTGGTACGGAATTACCCAGTGAGAGAAGGTGTGGGATGACCAACAGGAGCGAGAGTGAATCGAAATGCAGGTCCGGCATACCAGGTCTTGTGCGTATTGCCTGCATTGCCATTGCGATCTCAGCATCAGGTCTGCTCCCGGGCATTCCGGTGGTTGCGGACACATCCGTGCTTCAACGCGTGGACAGCGCATCAGCCGCATCAGAGCCTCAACTGCTCAACAATCCGGGTTTCGAGGAAGGCGATGCCGCGCCAGCGCCGGCATGGTATTTCTGGAAAGACGGGTACACGTTCGCGCCCGGCGAGGGACGCGGCGGCGCCATTGCGATTCAGTGCGCGAGCGCTGACCGCGCTGCCCAACACGGCGCCGGGCAGACGGTTCAGCTCAATCAGGCCGAGCCCCTGCCGCTGATCGTGACCGGATGGAGCCGGGCCCAGGACGTCAGCGGTCCCCCCGGCCGCGATTACGCCATCTACATCGACGCCATGTATACAGACGACACCCCCCTGTGGGGTGTGGTGTCGTGCTTCAGCACCGGTACTCACGATTGGGAAGAACGCCGCTGCGTCGTCCTGCCTGAGAAACCCCTTAGATCTATCACCGTTTATGCACTCTTCCGGGGCCATGCCGGAACGGCTTGGTTCGATGATTTCGCTCTTTACCAATGCGGCGATGTCGGCATCCATCTTTTCGAGAACGTACCGGTAACGGTTCCCGCAAGAGCACTCCCCGAGGCGCTTTCACCTTCGCCGGGACTTCCTGTCACGAAACGCGGCCTTGCCCTCGACATAGGAAACGACCCCGCTCGCCCGGCCACGACCCTTTTTCTCGATAAGGAGGCGCTGGGATACGCCCCGCTCGTTCCTTTTGTGCGCGATGTGGCCGCGGACAGCGGCTTCGTGGGCGGTCAACTCGTCCTGAGCGCGTCTGAACAGAATTTGCGTACGTACGAATGGGAAGTCGGGGACCTCGCCCTGACCCTGCGCCTTGAAGCCGAGACAGACGACGAATGCATTCGTTTGAACGGCGCAATCCAGGACCTTCGAGGCAGCGATCGCGCGGTAACCATCTACGTGCCGATACCGCTTCAGGGGAGTGACTGGATGTGGTGGCGCGACATGCGGCGAAACGCGCCGGCCCTGTCGGGCGTGTTCATGAACACGCAACAGACCAACGCCGGCGCTACGGGCGAATGCTCGATCTACCCTCTTGCTGCGCTCACCGGGCCGAACGCCGGCATCGCTCTCGCAACGCCCATGACGAATCCCCGCCATTGCCGCCTGGCCTACGATGCCAGCGTGGGTATCCTGTTTGCGGCTTTCGACCTCGGCTTGTCCCGCGACACGGCGAAGTTCCCGCAAACTGCGACCTTTGAAGCCGTGGTTTACGCCTTCGACCCGGCCTGGGGATTCCGTGCAGCCCTCGAGCGGTACTACGCCCTGTTCCCGGAGTGTTTCGTGAAGCGTGTGGACCGCGAAGGGCTCTGGATGGCGTTCAGCGACATCAGCAAAGTGAATGGCTGGGAAGACTTTGGATTTGCATTCAAAGAAGGCACGAACAACGTTCCCTGGGATGAGGAACACGGCATACTCACGTTTGTGTACACCGAGCCCATGACCACTTGGCTGCCCCTGCCCAAGGAAACGCCGCGCGACGAACAGGCGGCCGTGGCGCATATCACTTCCATGCTCGAAAGCGACGACGCGTTCAAACGGCGCCAAGCCTCGATCACGCTGCTCTCATCGGTTCACGACGCCGGCGACAGCCCCCTTGTCTACCTCCGCGATACGCCATGGTGCGACGGAGCACTGTTTCCCCTCAATGCCGACCCCGACCTCCCCACCTCCGACACCAGTTCCCTCAACCAGGCCCAAGGGGAATGGTCGCATCTCAAGGCTGCTCTTTCTCCGCCGGAGCGCGACAAACTCGCCGATTGGAACCACTACGAAAGAGGCTATGAGGTGGACAATGCCGTGTTCGCGTCGGGAAACGGCGCGCTGCGTGTTTCTCTTGCTCAACCGGGGAAGGCCGGCGCCACTCAGAACGTCCCGCTTAACCAGACCCAGCCCGTGCAACTGGTGCTCCGCGCGCGCGTCAAGACGCAAGGCCTCACGGGAGACCCCGATAACGACTGCGCCGTGTACGTGGACCTCGTCCACACCGACGGCACGCCGCTTTGGGGCCAAACCCTCCCCGTCTCCCCGGGCGACTCCGATTTCGTCACCCTCGAAAGGACTATTGAATCCACAAAGCCTTTTAAACAAGCCACCGTCCATCTTCTCATGCGGGGCAATCACTCGGGAACGGTCTGGTTCGACGACCTCTTCCTGGGGGAACCGGGTTCCGGCCACAATCTGCTCCGCGACCCGGGCTTCGAGGGTACGATGGCGCCGGCCGCGACCGTGGACGGCGTATACATCGACTCGTTTGTCTATTTCGCGACTACGCTCAACTATCGCCGCGAACATTTTGCCTCGACTGACTTTCCCCTCGTATTCGAGCAGCAATCCGGGCGAGTGGGTATTCTGACCCTCTTCTCGACGTTCGAATTCGAGCGTGAAACAGCCGCGAAAGTCCATGGGCAGGGCAAACTCATGATGGCCAATGCTCCCCTGCACGGCTGTTCGTTTCCCGCCGCATACCTGGATGTCCTGGGGACCGAGACCAATTGGTTCCCTCAAGGCAAGTGGCAGCCCATGACGGACGAGTCGATGGCGTTTCGCCGAGCCATGTGCTTCCAGAAGCCCTATTGTTTTCTGCTCAACACCCACTATGTGGACCTGACTCTCGACGACATCGAGCGGTACATCCAGAGGTGCCTTTTCTACGGGATGCACCCCGGCCTCTTCAGCGAAAACGCCTCGACCGACTGCTTCTTCGAGAATCCCGACTGGTACGAGCCGGCCCGGCCGTTGTTCAAGAAGTACATCCCCCTCATCCAGACCATCGCCAAGGCGGGTTGGCAACCCGTCACCCATGCCCAAACCAGCGGCGGGAGCTACATCGAACGGTACGGGACACCGGACGCGGGACCGGTCTACTTCTCGCTGCTCAACGAAACGGACG
>DAOLNV010000018.1:40471-42672 GCA_035416745.1 Candidatus Hydrogenedentota bacterium
TTCAATATGACCGAGTCTTCACGAAGCTGGAAATTCAGGTTCTGCGGGTCCACAAAACCGGGGTCTTCGTCCCGCATTACCCAGTTATTGATGATGACCCAGTTCCCTCCGATGAACGCATCGCAATTGCAGACAATGTTTCGGCAGGCCTTGTTCAGGCGCGGCTCTCCGTTCCATTCCATGTAGCCACGGAGTTCAGGATATTTTTCGGTATACGGCGGCCTGGTGATGTCGACATCGCGCAGAAGCTTGTTCTGTCTATCCTCGTCATCGAGGAAGCTCCGCCAGGCCGCGTCCGTCCACGCTGCCTGGCGCATGGCCATCGAACACTCGATGAAGACGTTGTTGTCAACGAGGTTGTCGTGGCCGCCGTGGATGAACACGGCGCCAAATGTTCCGCCCGCGGCCTTGTAGAACACGTTGCCAAACACGGTCTGCCCACCCGCGCCGTCGTCAAAATAGATCGCGGCGCTGCCGTGGGCTCGTTCGCTGCCGGTGTGATGCCAGAAGTTGTACCGCAGGATAGTTCCCCGCTCAGACGGATTGCGCCCCATGTAGAAAGCTCCGCAATCATCGCTTTCCAGGCCGCTGTGAGAAATCTCGTTGTATTCGATGAGGTGGTCGTTGCCCGCCAATCCAATTGACTGGTGCGGCGCGTCGTGGAAGAGATTGTGAGCAACATGAATCCCGACGCCGCTGAGATGAAGATGATATGCGTGCGTGCGTTTGCGTTCGCCGACATGATGTATGTGGTTGTTGAATACGGTATGTTCTGACGGGGTGAGTGTTGTTCGGTCTCCTCCGCCTATGTACAGCCCGCCCATGCCGGTCTCATAAATGTCGCAAGCCCTTACTCCATGTTTTGCGCCTCCGTCAACGAGCACGCCGGCATGCCCCGTACGGCGAATCGTGCATGCCAGCAGTTCATTCTCCCGCCCCTCCCGCATGACGATGCCGTCTCCCGCGCACATCTCGACGGTCAGCCTTCGAAACGTGACATGCGAAGCGTTTTCCACCTGAATGACGGGCTCCTTTGTGAGCGAAAGCGCCACATGCCCTTCCATGACAGGCCGCGGCGGCCAGAAATACAGCTTCCCCGCGTCTCGGTCCAGATAGTATTCGCCCGGACTATCCAATTCTTCGAGCAGGTTCAGGGCCATGTAGCGGCGGGGCGACGGATTGCCGCCGCCGATGCCGTACACGTGCGGTTTAAGCAGCGTGATCTCGCGTTTCACGGTGTCGATGGCTCGCGCCTTGATGGTCTCGCTGCTCCAGTCGAAACACCAATAACCGTACAGCCAGACGCCGGGCGCGGACTGCCACCGCGCGGGCCGGTCGCCTTCGTACTGGAATGCCCCCGGCTGCTTGGATTCGTGGTTGCGCCACGGTGCGGGTCCGCTCTCGACGACTGCCGTGATGTGCGCCCACCCGTCGTTCGGCCAGCGCGCCAATGTCATTCGCTGTCCGTCGAAGAACACCTCAGGCACGATAGGCGGCTCACCATAGGAGTCCGGAAACACGCCGTAATCGGCGAGCCCCAATGCGCGGAGGTCCGCCACGACTACCTGCCCACGCGCCGATTCGTCGATACGCCCAAGCACTGCCTCATCCTGGACGGCCTGAAACTCGCCGCCTGCCAACTCGAGGCCGCCTATAAGATGCACGTCTTCGCCATCGACGGCGCGGTAGGCAATCCGGCTGCCGGGCGTTCCGCTATCCTGCTCGCCGAGGCAAAAAGGCGCCAGCCGGGAGTAGATTCCACCGTGAATCCACACTGTCACGCCGCCCTCGGGCAAACCGTCGCCTTGCTTCAGTGCCCGGACGGCATCCCGGGCCCGCTCGAGGGTAGCAAAGGGCGCGGAGGCCGTTCCCGGACTGCCGTCGTTTCCGTCATGCGCCACATGATACTCCGCGGCGAACACCCAGACGGAGACAAGGCAGAGAAACGCTGCGATTGAAGCTTTCGGCATTAGTCCCCCCCGTCCCTGTGCCCGTTACTTCTCCGGAAACGCAATACCCGCGAACGAGACGATTCCCCCCGCGGGATCGGGGGCATACCCGTACTTCAGAAACTCTCCGCGGTCCGCCGCGCCATCGAGCGTTTTCAGCGCGGCGTAAATGGCGTTCAACCCGCACACCCGCCGCTGGTTCATGTCCTTCATAACCGACGCATACCAGCCGTCGGCGTCCACTTCCAGCAC
>DAOLNV010000018.1:42772-77396 GCA_035416745.1 Candidatus Hydrogenedentota bacterium
ATCGCCGTTTCCGGCTTGCGTCCCCGTGCAAGACGGGCATACGCGTGGGCATAGGCGCTCCCCCCGCGCGCAAAGTCGATGTGAGGAGCAATCAAACACCGCACACCCTTTTCGGAGACGATTTCCTCTCGCCGTACCGGCCCCGGCCCGTCCGGTTCCGTAAACATCGCATCCAAGAAGGCGCGAAGGTCGTTCACGTTGTCCGGATACGATTTTCCCGCCAGAAACGCCGGACGCGTCTTCCCCGCTGCAAATGAGTCGCGGACGCCGCGCGAAATAGCTTCGAACCGCGGCGATTCCAGAAACCCGTGTTCGTCGAGATGTGCAACCACCTCGCGGATCTGGTCTTCGGAGGCCACGCGCCCGCCCGTCTGCTGAAACAGGAGGTATTGAATGTCTGTCACTTCATTGAGCCCATCGAGCTGACTGGCGATAAAGAACGCTATCGGGCTCAGAACAAGCTGCTCCTCGACGTAATACTCCGGATCGTGCACGACGATGAGAGTTTCTCCTTCGTGCTCGACAGGAAATGCATCAATATTCCGCAGTGCTGGAAGTGCCATAGGCAACGACTATATAGGCTCTGTTCGCGCAATGCAATCGCCCCCAGAACGCAATCGTGATGGCGTGACCGGATGATCTTCCCCCGGCCAAAGGAGAAAGTATCCCAGAACTATGAAGACCAGGCGGGGATGGCTCAAGCCGGGATGCCCCCAGTATGAATACAAGGCCAGTTAATGCGTCTAGTTGAGTGGAGGGTGAATGAGGAACTCTGAAGACTGCCTCCGGCGCAGCCTGTGGTAGAATGAGTACGGCTAAATGAATGAAAGGTTTCACGCCATGAATGCTAAAACCTTGACAATCATAGCGCTTGTGACTGGCGTTGCAGTAGCCTTTGCGGGCTGCAACACGACGCCGGTCCAAGACGGCACCGTCTTGGGTGGACTGCTCGGGGCGGGCACCGGCGCTATTCTGGGCAACCAGGTTGGCAAACAGGGCGAAGGAGCCCTTATCGGCGCCGGCATCGGCGCTCTCACCGGGGCCCTCGTAGGGGACCAGATCGACAAGGCCGGCCAACGAGCGGCGGCAGCCCCGCCACAAACAACGGCCTACCGGACCAACGCCCCGGCGGCAACCGGCCATTATGAAACGCGCCTGGTGCGCACGCCTTCCGGCGAAACGTACGAAGAACGCGTGTGGGTCTACGACAGATAGGACAGGGCGACAAGAAAACATGACCCTCCAAACCAAATGGCGCATCGCAGGAGGCATAGCCATTGGGTGTAGCGCTGTGCTTGCCTACGGGGGGCTTCACTGGGCTTTTCCGCGCCAGTCCATCACGCATTTCATCGTCTACTGGATAGTCTTTTTCATTTTCTTCTTCGTCGCGCTGTTCCTGGCCTTCTGGGACCTTCGCTATATCCGCGCGCAATACCGCGTGGATGAACGAGAACTGTTTCACCAGACCCTGGGCGATGAAGACTTTCGCAAACGTCTGCGAGAAGCCGAGCGCCGCACCCGCGAAAGCGGCAAGAACAGCTGATTTCCCCCTCATGGCGCCGCAACAGGCAGGTCAGCCATGATTGCCGGTCCAATCAGCGGCGCGAGAGACTGTACACGCATCGCGATTGCCTGCTATCATCTCCGTGCGATAATGCGCAGAATTGAACACGGCGGCAGGCTATTGTGCCGCCTGCCGGAACCATGGGGGTTCGAGTTACATGAAACGTATTCTCTCTCTCGCCTTGATTGCCGCAGTGCTGGGCGCCTGCAACGGGAAACAAGCCACGCCCACCACGACTAACGCGGGCGGTCCCGGCGGTCAATCCGCATCCGGCCCATTGAAAGACAACGTCGGCGATCTCGAACAAGCGGTTCTGATCGACGCCAAAATCGCCCAGCAGTCCGAGGCGCCCAACATCAAGGCTACGCCCCTCGTCGACGCTATGGGCCACATGAACCTGTTGACGGTAGACGTCTCGCCGCCTTTCCCCAAAGAGCTGTGGCTGACTATCGGAGTGAAATCCCGCCGGGATTTCGCGAAAAACCCCGGTGCGCTGCGAATCTCCATCAAAGACGGCGACCATGTGTTAGGCGCCTTTGGGACCGTCATCGGCAAGTCCGTGAAACCCAGCGTGACGGAACACACCGTGAACGTTCTCGCCGCTCGCGATTACATTCCGGAGACCATGCTTGTCACGCTCGATGTCGAAGCCTTGCTGATGCCGGAAGGAACCGACCCGGAAACGGTCGACCCGATGACCGCTGAAGTGCCCGAGAGCCGTTTTTCGAGAGCCGTAGCGACTCCTCCCCTTCGCATCAACTTCATAGAGGCCGCTGCCCCGCCCGCCGAAAATGTCGCGAATACCGCCAAGGCAAGCGCCCCTGCGGAACGTGCAGACGCCACCGCTGGCGGGAACCCATGAACGTTGTTATCTTTGGGGCGCACCCCGACGACTGCGAGGCTTACGCAGGAGGAACGGCCGTTAAGTGGGTGCGGGCGGGCAACCGAGTGCTCTTCGTCTCGCTGACCAATGGGGATGCGGGCCATCATGACATGGGCGGGGGGGCATTGGCGCGCCGCCGCAGAAAAGAGTCCGCGCTATCGGCCCAGCGCGGCGGCGTCGAAACGCTTATACTTGACCATCACGATGGCGAATTGATGCCCACCCTGGACGTGCGCCACGAGGTCATCCGAATCATACGCTCCCATGATGCCGGGATTGTCGTCAGCCACCATCCCGCCGATTACCACCCCGATCACCGTTACACGTCAACGCTGGTTCAAGATGCTTCGTTTATGGTAACGGTGCCCAATTGCTGTCCCGGGGTCGAGGCTCTGCGCGGCAATCCGTGCTTTTTCTATCTGATGCATGCGCGCCCGAGCACCTTGGCTTTGACGCCGGACATCGCCGTCGCTATCGACGATGTCATGGACGTGAAGTATGACATGCTCGACGCCATGGAATCGCAGATGTACGAGTGGCTGCCTTGGCTCGAGGGCCAGCTTGACCAGGTGCCCAGCAGCCGCGAAGCTCGAAAGGAGTGGCTGCGCGCGAACTGGGATAGAACGTTTACGAAACATGCGGAAATCAACCGGGACCTCCTCGCAAAATGGTACGGGCCCGACCAGGCAAGGGAAACACGCTATGTTGAAACGTTTGAAACCTGCCCCTATGGCCGCCAGCCGTCCGATCAGGAGTTGCGGAAGCTCTTCCCGTTCTTTCCTGAGATGGCGCGCTGAGAAACTCCGGTGGCTTTCCCCGTTTGTGATGCTCCTCGCGCTGCTCGGCTCCGCTGCCCATGCGCAAGACACACAACCGTTGCCCGCCTCAACCATTACGGCGCCGGGAATCGCTACGATCGCAACTGCTCCCGACCGCGCCGAGTTCTGGCTGTACTACAAGTTGACCGGGACGACCCTCCAGGAAGCGGCCCCCAAAGTCAAAACCACCGAGGTGAGCGTCTTGCGTCTCCTCAAAGACCGCGAAATTGCGCCCTTCGAGACCATTGTCACAGCCCCCAATATTCCTGACGCGAACGCCATGGTTGTGACTTTCGCTCTGCGCCTGCAGTTTACCATCGGGAGACTAGCCACCGGCGTGGACGAACCCGTTCTCAGACTGGCGGAACTGTGCGACGCCATGCGCGGAGTCGCGAAAGACACCAGCGCTCTTCTGACGGGCCCCGTCTTGAAAGTCTCCCAGAAAGACAGTTTTGAACGCTCGGCCATCATACGCGCCATGGAAAACGCCTTGCCGCATGCCGAGGCAGCCGCGCAAGCCATGTCTTCGCGGATAGACACGATCCTTGACGTGCGGGTGGTGGAAGTGAGCTGGAATCAGGACCCCGAGTACGCCGCTGACCAGCCGGATTCGGAGCGCGCCGCGTGCGTCGCCAAAGTGGAGGTTGTCTACGTTTTGGAGTAGTCGAGCCGGTTCGCCCTGCTGGCGGAAACGTGCTCCGATTGAATCCCAAAGGCCCGCGCAGGGATGCCGCCGGCTTATCGCGGGACCACGATCGAAAAACCGTACGACGGGTCGTAAACCACGTCCCCTTTCTGAGGGCGCAGGATATTCCGCGCAGCCCACAGACCCAGCCCGAGATGGTCGCCCCCCTTCGTGGTAAAGAACGGCTCGAACATCCGGCTGCGGACCTCTTCGCAGACCTCTCCTCCCGAGTTCCAAAAACGGAACTCGACGTTCCCGTTGCCGGCCAGCACAGAAACCTTCAACAACCGTTTCTCACCTTCTTCCAAGGCTTCGATGGCATTCGACAGCACGTAGATGATCGCCTGCTCCAGTTTGGGCAAGTCCACTGAAATCTCTGGCAGGGCGTCCTGGTAGTCCGTCTCGACACTCACGTGCGCCACTTTCAGGTCATAACGCCGCAGGTCAAGAACGTCCTCCATCACTTCCCGGGGCCTCACTACTCGAATGTCGGGCCGTTCGCGCCGGGCGATCGTGGTCAGGTTGTTGATCAGACGGCTTGACCTCCGGACCGCCGTCATGATTTCCTGGAGCATGCGGCGCGACTCGGGGGTTTGATTGCCTTCCAGCCCTGCCAGCTCGGCATAGGCCAGGATGGCCCCAAGGAAGTTGTTGACGTCATGCGTCACGCTGCTGACACAATGCCCTACCTGCGAGTAGCGGTAAAGGCGGGCAAACTTCTCCCGTGACGATTCCTCCGCGAAAAGGGCTGCTGGGTCCGGCACCATTCACGTTCCTCATGAATCTGTCAGAGTGGAACACACCGATACGTTGAATAGTGGCACACCCTACAGGATTATTCAAGAGCGTTGCCCTGAATACCCCTATTGGCGCGTAAATCCGGCGCTGATTTACATATTCTCAATGACTGCTTTGCCGAATTCGCTACACTTGAGCAAGGTAGCCCCGGCCATCAACCGTTCAAAATCGTATGTGACGGTCTTGTTAGCGAAGGTGCGCGTCATCGCTTGAATGATGACTTCGGAAACCTCCGTCCATCCGATGTGGTCGAACATCATGATGCCCGACAGAATGACGCTGCTTGGGTTCACCTTGTCGAGGTTGGCGTATTTCGGGGCTGTGCCGTGAGTCGCCTCGAAGATCGCCATGCCCGTCTCGTAGTTGATATTGGCGCCGGGCGCGATGCCAATGCCGCCCACCTGAGCCGCAAGAGCATCGCTCATGTAGTCGCCGTTCAGGTTCATGGTGGCTATGACATCGAATTCCGTCGGACGCGTAAGTATCTGCTGCAGGAAGATGTCGGCGATGGTGTCTTTCACCAGGAGCTTGCCGCCGGGGTTCCCCCCGCAATCGTCCCAACCCACGGCTACGGCGGCGAACTCCTCGCGCACAAGGTCGTATCCCCATTTACGGAAGGCCCCTTCCGTAAACTTCATGATATTGCCTTTGTGCACCAAAGTGACCGACTTCCGGCCGTGTTTCAGCGCATGTTTGATGGCCGCGCGAACCAGCCGTTTGGTGCCCTGTACGCTCACCGGCTTGATCCCGATGCCCGAGTCCGGGCGGATGTCCCACCCGAATGTCTTCTTGCAGAATGCGATGAGCCTCTTGGCCTCTTCCGACCCTTCCGGGACCTCGAGACCGGAATACACGTCTTCGGTATTTTCCCGGAAGATGATCATGTCAACCTTGCCGGGTTCCTTCACGGGGCTTGGAACGCCCGGGAAATAGCGCACGGGGCGCACGCACGCAAACAGGTCCAGGCGCTGGCGCAACGTCACGTTCAAGCTCCGGAACCCGCCTCCGACCGGCGTCGTCAACGGTCCCTTGATCGCCACGCGGTACTCCCGGATAGCCTCAAGGGTTTCCTCGGGCAGATAGCTGCCGCAAACGGTGTTCGCCTTCTCGCCGGCGAAGATCTCCATCCATGCGATTTCGCGCTTGCCGCCGTAACAATGCTTGACCGCGGCGTCGAAGACCATCTTCGAGGCCCGCCAAATGTCGGGTCCCGTGCCGTCGCCTTCGATGAACGCGATAACCGGCTTGTCCGGCGCCAGCAACGAGCCGTCGCTTGCTACCGCGATTTTGCCGCCTTCCGGGACCCTGATGTGGTCGAATTTGTGCATGCGTATACCTTTACCTCATTTAGCCATAACCTCTAAGGGCGAACTGACGGCTACAGTTCTACCTGGCGCGCCTCTTTCACGTGCGGTACGGCGCGAATCTTTTCCATCACTTCCTCAGACAGGGGATCGTCGATATTCAGGATCGTGGCTGCCCTGCCTCCGCGTTCGTCGCGCCCGAGCACCAGGTTGGCGATGTTCACGCCGGCATCGCCGATGATCGTGGCCACGCGCCCGATGATGAGCGGCTTGTCCTCGTTGCGGCACACGACCATGTGGCCTTCCGGAACAGCGTCAACACGGGTCCCGTCGATCACGCAAATGCGCGGATCGTCGTTTCCGAACAATGTCCCCGCGACATGATGGGTTTCCTTGTCCGTCTCGACCGTCACCCCGATCTGGAAATTGTAGTCCGCGGTGTCCGCGCGGCGTGTTTCACTGAACTCGATGCCGTACGCTTCGAGCAAGCTGGGGGCGCTCACTTCGTTGACGGTTTCGACCAGCGGCTTCAAGAAACCGATGAGCACGGCAACGGTGAGAGGATACGTATCCGTCACCGGCAGCGCGCCGCCGTAATCGATACGAATAGCTTTGGGCGTGCCCTGCATATACCCCGATTGGAAGGTTCCCAGCCGTTCGGCCAGATAGAGCAGCGGCGCCAGTTTCTTGCGCGTCTCGCCGTCCAGGCTCGGCACATTGACGGCATTGACGATCGTGCCCGTCTTCAGGTATTCGACCATCTGCTTGGCCACATCCACGGCCACTGTCAACTGGGCCTCGTCGGTGGACGCCGCCAAGTGAGGCGTCATGATGACGTTGTCCAGTTCGAGGAACGGATTGTTCTCGAAGGGTTCAGAGGTATATACGTCAAGGGCCGCGCCGGCAATCAACCCTTCCTTGAGGGCCCGCGCCAGGTCCGCCTCGTTCACGATGCCGCCCCGGGCGCAGTTCACTATTCTGCACGTTCGCTTCATGCGTTTGAGCTGGTCGTACCCGAGCATATTCAGGGTTTTGTCACTCTTGGGCGCATGAATCGTTATGAAATCCGAGCGCTCGATCAGCTCGTCCAAGGTCACCAATTCTACTCCGAGCGCCTCGGCCTTGAGCTTGGTCAAGATAGGGTCAAAGGCCAAGACCTTCATCTCGAAGGCCAGCGCCCGTTTCGCAACCTCGCCGCCAATCCGCCCCACGCCAATGACTCCCAGGGTCTTATCGCGCACCTCGGTTCCCATGAACAATTTGCGATCCCAACGCCCCTCGTGCATCGATTGATGGGCCTTCGGAATATTGCGGCAGAGGGCCAGCAACAACGCGAACGTGTGTTCGCAGGTCGATATCGTGTTGCCGCCGGGGACGTTCATTACCACGATGCCGCGCTTGGTCGCTTCCGCCTTGTCTACGTTGTCCGTGCCAACGCCGGCCCGGCCAATCACTTTGAGCTTGCCGGAATTGACCAAGGCCTCCGCGGTTACCTTCGTGGCGCTGCGGACCACCAGCCCGTCGTAGTGGCCTACAATGGCTGCCAGTTCGTCGGGTTTCTGCGGCGGCTTAATATCAAGCTCGAATCCTTCTTTTCGGAATACTTCGAGGCCGAGTTCGCTCAGGTTGTCGAGGGCGAGGATTTTTGGCATAGGTTCCTCCCTTATGAACCGGAATCTCGCGTAGTTACAGTCCACCCTCTACGCGCTAGCCCAAGTTGAATGAACGGCCTCGAAAGCTGTTTTCGCGACCGCGGACTTCCCTCACTCGAGTGAAGCGCTGAATCTACCAAACACCGTGTGCGAAGTCAAACAGTGCAGGGGCGGCAGGATTGGAGTGCTCAAACCCTCCCCACAGTCCACAGAATGGAGACCATCGGCGCCAGGGTGTCAACGGCAAACGCCGTCCCGGAGGTTCGGAGACGGCGCGTTATTCAATATGAGGGCAAAAAAAATACCCGGGCGGCCTGACTCGGCCTACCTTAGGGTAATTAAGCGGGAAATCGCTCAAGGGATACTTATGCTTCTTCAAAGACCTCGCCGAAGTACTCGGCGTAGCAATCCAGATGCCAGTACTCGTCTTCGAGAATGGCTACTTCGTTGAACTGGATGTCCACTTCCTCAATGTGCTCGTTACACAGTGCGCAGCGATGCATGACGCAATCCACCTCCTTTCATAAGATTCTCTGGTATGTCCGCGCGGCGTTGCCTTTG
Organism: Candidatus Hydrogenedentota bacterium; assembly: GCA_035416745.1. Taxonomy (NCBI): domain Bacteria; kingdom Pseudomonadati; phylum Candidatus Hydrogenedentota; species Candidatus Hydrogenedentota bacterium. The sequence goes on from DAOLNV010000018.1 coordinate 51,038, forward strand.
GGGCCTCGGCAGTCGGATGATTCGCTGCCGCCGGACGCGTGACGTTGCTCCAGGCGTGCCGGTTGCGAAGGTGTTACGTGTTATCATCATCGGCATCCCGGCACAAACGGCGGATATGTACCACATCCGGGGGAAGTTGTCAAGCACTTTCTTGCATTTCTTCGCCGCGCCATCCCAGGCGTCGGGGGCGAAGGTATGCCCCGTTCCGCGTAAGCCATTTGCTTTCAAAAAGTTAGCCCAGAAGAGCCTCCCTTGGCGCATCCCTGAGGCCTTGGCCTGGCGGAAATTGAAAACGCATGGTGGTTTCCGATATTTTATGGGGTCTTTCCAGCATCGCCCGGATGGGCACAGGCTACCAATGGAGAATAAGCGTGAAAGCCGACGACATACGTTCCAGTTATCTCGAGTTCTTTCGTCAACGCGGTCATACCATCGAACGCAGCGACAAGATCGTTCCCAGCAACGATCCGACGCTGCTGTTCAGCAGTGCCGGCATGGTTCAGTTCAAACCGTACTATACCGGCGAAGTGCCGGTGCCGTACCGCCGCGCCGCCACTGCGCAGAAATGCCTCCGGGCAGGCGGCAAAGCAAACGATCTCGATGAGGTCGGCAAGACAGCGCGCCACATGACCTTCTTCGAGATGATGGGGAATTTCTCCTTCGGCGACTACTTTAAACAGGAAGCCATCCTCTGGGCATGGGAGTATTCCACGCAGCTCGCAAAGATCCCCGCCGAGAGGATTTGGGTATCGGTATACGAAGAAGACGACGAAGCTGCCGCCATCTGGGAAAAAGAAGTTGGTATTCCCCCGCACAAGATTATTCGTCTGGGTGTCAAGGATAATTTCTGGGGCCCGGCGGGCGACACCGGCGCGTGCGGCCCCTGTTCCGAGCTCCATCTGGACCGCGGCGAGGCCTTCGGTCCCGGCCCGCTCGGCTCGGAAGGCGACGCGCGATTCATGGAATACTGGAACCTGGTGTTTCCGCAGTTCGATCAGCAAGAGGATGGGTCGCGTCCCCCGCTCAAGAACCGCGGGATCGACACGGGCATGGGCCTCGAGCGCATGGCCGCCATCCTTCAAGACAAGGAAACCGTCTTCGACGTTGACCACATCTTTCCCATCATCCAGAACGCCGAAACCATGGCCTCGGCAACTTACGAGAAGAACCCCGAGCCGTTCCGCGTCATCGCCGATCATATCCGCGCCCTGTCTTTCATGATTGCCGATGGGGTTTTGCCCGGCAACGAGGGCCGCGGCTACGTTGAGCGGCGCCTCCTGCGCCGCGCGGCGCGGTTCGGACGCGAAATAGGACTCGAGAAGCCTTTCTTGTTCGAGTTGTCGCGTGCGGTCGTTGATCTCATGGCCCACCAGTACCCCGAACTCAAGGAACGGCAACTCCAGATCGAGAAGATCATCCACACCGAAGAGGAGCGCTTTGCCAGCACGCTTGCCCGAGGGATGGACATGCTCGAGGAGACCTTCGCGAATCTGGACAAATCGGGAGAGAAACTGGTGCCCGGCGACGAGTTGTTTCGACTCCATGACACCTTCGGTTTCCCCCTGGACCTGGCAACGGACATCGCCGAGGACCGCGGTTACGCCGTTGACAAGGAGGGATTCCAGAAGGCTATGGCCAGACAACGGGAACAGGCTCGCAACGCATGGGCAGGAACGGGCGAGCACGAGATCGCGCCCATCTACCGTAAGGTCCGCGACGAGACCGGCGTGTCCGAGTTCGTCGGCTACGATATGCTTTCGTGCGACGCGGCCATCGTGGCCATGCTTCGCGAAGGCAAGAAGACCGCCGCCCTCGAGGAGGGGCAGGAGGGCGAAATCGTCCTCGACAGAAGTCCCTTCTATGCCGAATCGGGAGGACAGGCCGGCGACATCGGCACCCTCGAAACCGCCACTGGAAGCGCCCATGTGGCCACGGCGAAGTTGCCCCTGGAGAACCTTCGCATCCATTACGTCACGGTTACCAAAGGACGCTTGAAATTGGGCGATGCGGTGCTCGCCTCGGTCGACGCCGCGGCGCGGACCGCAACGGCCTGCCACCACACGGCAACTCATCTCTTGCAGGCCGCTCTCCAGGAAACGCTCGGAGAACATGTGCATCAGGCAGGATCGCTGGTGTCACCAGACCGCCTGCGCTTTGATTTTACGCATTTCGAAGGCATTCCCGCGGAACGGCTGCGCGACATCGAGCGTCTCGTGAATCAATACATCCGGTCGGACTCGCCTGTCGCCGCCAAGACCATGCCCCTCGCCGAAGCGCGCGCCGCCGGCGCCATGGCGCTGTTTGGAGAGAAGTACGGCGATTCGGTGCGCGTAGTGCAAGTCGACGACATCAGCATGGAACTCTGCGGCGGCACCCACGTCGGCCGCACCGGGGTGATCGGCGCCTTCAAGATTCTCGGCGAATTCTCGATATCGGCTGGCGTCCGCCGCATCGAAGCGGTTTGCGCCGAGCGCGCCGTTGACGTCATTCAGGTGCAGGAGGAACAACTAACCGCTGTTGCACAATTGCTGAATGCCAACGCGGACTCTCTTCTCTCTCGCGTTCAATCCGTCATGGACGAGAACAAACGCTTGAACCGCGATGTCACCCGCTGGAAACAGGCCGCGGCCACCGGCGGCGCCGTCGATTATATGGCTCGCGTACAGGACGTCGACGGCGTCAAACTCCTCGCAGCCGAGATCGAAGGCCAGGACGCCGATGGCCTCCGCCTCGTGATGGACAAGCTGCGGGACCAGCTCGGTTCCGGCATCGTTATCCTTGCGTCCGGCGTTGAACAAAAGGCTGCGCTCTGCGTCGGCGTCACCAAGGATCTCACGTCCCGGGTAAAGGCTGGCGATATCGTTAAACTGCTTGCCCCCATCGTCGGGGGCGGTGGAGGCGGACGCCCTGACATGGCCCAGGCCGGCGGCAAACACCCTGAGAAGATCGGCGAGGTCATCGCAAAGGCGCCCGAAATTGTTCGCCAGTGCCTCTCGTAAGCTCTGATGTGTGCTGGACGCATTTTCGCGATACATAAAAACGCGCAAGTTGACCGTAGGGAGGTGAAGTTGCCCGAAATCGGCCGCATTATCGGACTGGACATAGGAAACGTGCGGATAGGCGTCGCTGTCAGCGACCCGTTGGGCATTACCGCGCAGGCACGGGAAGTTATTACCGTACGCTCTCCAGAAGAAGACGTGGATGCCATTCGTGGCATCGTCAAAGATACCGGGGCGGTCCGGATTGTCGCAGGCCTTCCGCTTGACCAGAACGGAGAAATTGGCCCGCAAGCCGAAAAAGTGCTCGCCTTCGTGGAAACCCTGCGGACTGCACTGGATATTGATATTGTGACTCAGGACGAGCGGTTCTCGACCGCCGCGGCCGAACGGGCCCTCATCGGCGCGAACATGCGGCGCAGCAAGCGCAAGAACGTGATCGATATGGTTGCCGCGCAGCATATACTGCAAACGTACCTCGGCCGGCAGAGTTGTCGCGGAGTTTGATGCCGCCATGAGCGCAGCAGAAACAGAAAAGCGTCCCGCATCCAAACGTTCCTGCCTGCGCCTGTTCGCGAGGTCGGTCCTGCTTCTATTTGTGCTGCTGCTGTTGGCGGCCGCTGTAATTGCCGTAGGCGGTTACCTTGTCTATGACCATGTCACGCGGCCCGGCACGCCGGGGGAGATGGTCTCCGTGACTATTCCCGAAGGGTTGACGGGGAAGGCCGTGGGCGAACTGCTTGCCGACCGGGGCCTTGTGGAGCACGAACTGTTTTTCCGGCTCGCGATGCGGCTCGACAAATCCGGCCGGCCCATCAAACACGGCTACTATGAATTGCCCGCCGGCTTGTCCCCCACGGAAATCCTCAACTGCCTGCAGGAAGGAAGCCCGTGGCACATTCCGCCCGGGGGAGTTCCCGATGAACTCAAGGTGACCGTTCCCGAAGGGCTTACCATCGCGCAGATGGCCGAACAATTCAACGACCCCGGCGCCTTCAAGGAAGCGGCAAGCGATCCGGCGCTGCTTGCCCGCCTGGGGCTGGCGGTGCCCAGTCTTGAGGGTTTCCTGATGCCAAGCACGTACTATTTCGCGAAAAAGCCTGACGAACGCGCCGTGGTCGAGCGCATGTTCGGCCAGTTTCAGCAGGAATACGCCAAACTCGTGGAAGAAATCCCTGAAGCCGCGGGACGAGACGTGCTCGAGGTGGTCACTATTGCTTCGCTCATCGAAGAAGAGTGCCGTGTGGAGGAAGAGCGGTCCGTTGTCGCCGCGGTGATTTATAACCGTATGGAAGAAGGCATGCCGCTGGAACTGGACAGCACACTCCAGTATGCTTTGGGGAAGTACGGCGAACGGATTCTGTACGAGGACAAAGAGACGGACTCGCCTTACAATACATACAAGCGCAAAGGGCTGCCCCCGGGTCCGATTTCCAATCCGGGGCTTGCGTGCCTTCGCGCGGCGTTGAAGCCCGCGGAGGAAGAGTATTTGTTCTTCGTATCCAATGCCGACGGTAAGACGCACACATTCAGCACGAACCTGACGGAACACGCCCGGGCCGTCCGGCGTTTTCGCAGAGAGATCGCGGTACAACGCCGCGAGCTGCGCGAGGATGAACCTGTTGGAGAACACGATGAATCGCAGTAAGGCTCCGCGAGCCCAATTGCTGCCGCCCGACAGAGTGATGGTTGCAGTCAATCGCGATATCGAACACGAGCTGGCCTGCGCGGAAGAATACGGCATTGGAGCGGAGATTCAGACGTTTTCCCTCCCGCAGATGCTGGTCAAGGACTGTTCGGAAGCCCTTGCCGCGATGGTTGAGCGCATTAAGAATATCGAGGGGCCAATTGGCGTGCACGGCCCCTTCATCGACACTATACATGCGAGTTCCGACCCTGAAATCGTGCGCGTCTGCCGCAGCCGTTACCTGGGCTCCCTTGATGTGGCTCAGACCCTCGGCGCGGGGTATTCCCTGTTTCACAGTCAGTACAACACTTTGCTGAAACTTGAGACCTATCCCGACCTGTACCATGAGGCCAGCCTGCGCTTCTGGCCGGAAATCCTCGAACAGGCGGAGAAACGCGGCGTCTCAGTCTATATGGAAAACATGTTCGATGAAAACCCCGCTCCGATGCGCCGCCTCGCCGATGCGATCGACTCGCCGCGTTTCAAACTCTGCCTCGATATCGCGCACAGCCAGATCTACAGTCAGCGCAGCGTCGCGGAATGGATTGACACGTACGGCAAACACCTGGCCCATGTTCACATGAATGATACCCGCGGCACGTATGACGACCATCTCGGCCTTGGAGAGGGCAGTCTTGACATTCCAGCAGCTCTGAAAAGCCTCAAGGCGACGGGTCTCGACATCACCTACGCGCTCGAAACAAATACACACACGCGCGAGAGCCTCGAGTTCCTTGGCATTTCCAAACGCCGCTGATTGCCGCTCGATGCCCTACAAGAGAGAAGCCCTGACGCAGAGACTTCGCACAAAGCGCGGCTCTCCACGCCCCCGGATGGTGAAGCCAGCCAGCTTGAGAGCCGTAGTGGCCTCGTAGTATAATTGAGCCTTGGCGTCCGTTCTCGATTGGCGGTCTTCTACCGGGGATCAGCATACACATACGGTCCACTGTCCGAAGGATAAACCTGTTTTTGGAGGATTTTTGAAATGGCCAATGTCGACCCGGCAAACGTGCGGAACGTAGGTATTTTAGGACATAGCAGCACCGGCAAAACGATGCTGATCGAACACATCTTGCATATGGCCGGCAAGACCAACCGCCTCGGGAAGATCGAGGACGGAAACACCGTCGGCGATTACCTCGAGGAGGAAATCAGCCGGCAACAGACAATCTGCATGAAGCTCATGAACCTGGATTGGGAAGGGAAGCGCATACACCTTGTTGATCACCCGGGCTATGCGGATTTCGTGGGCGAAGTTGCTGCATCCATCCCCGTCCTTGACAGCGTGATCATTGTCGTGGACGCCACCTCCCCCATACAGGTTGGTACCGACGTTGCCATGAAGTATGCCGACAAACATGACACGCCGCGCGCCATATTTGTGAACAAGCTGGATCGCGAACACACCAGTTTTGACGAGGTAGTGACGGCTATTCGGGCCACGTACGGCCAGCAATGCGTCCCGTTCGTGCTGCCTATCGGACATGCCGACAGCTTGACCGGCGCTGTCAATATCTTGACGGAACAGAATGACGAACTGGCCGCGCGGATCGACGAACTCAAGAGTTCGATGATCGACGCCGTGGCGGAATCGGACGATGTGCTGCTCGAGAAATTCCTCGAAACCGGCGAACTGGCTCCCGAAGAATTCAATCAAGGCCTGCAAAAGGGTATCCAGTCGGGCAAGATCGTCCCGATCATCGGCGGCAGCGTGTCAAAAGAGGTTGGCCTGAAACACCTCATGGACCTCGTAGCCACGATTTTCCCCTCGCCGTGCGACCGCAAGATCACCGCGAAAACCCGGAGCGGCGAGGAAAAGGAAGTGGACACCTCCAAGGACGCCCCCTTCCTCGCGCAGGTATTCCGCTCGATCGTGGATCCCTATGTTGGCCAGCTCACGTTCTTCCGCGTCTTCTCGGGCACGCTTCGATCCGACACCGACTTCTACAATGTCAGCACGCAAACCAAAGAGCGTACCGGCAAGATCTATCTCATGAACGGCAAAGAACAGACACCCGTGGAAAGCGTGGGCCCGGGCGATTTGGCCGCCATGACCAAACTTAAGAACACGCATTTCGGCAACACTATCGCCGCGGCGGGGAACGAACTTTTCCTTCCCAAGATCGAATTGCCGGAATCCATGGTAAAGCTCGCCATCTCCCCCAAATCCCGCGCCGACGAAGACAAGATCGGAGAGGCATTGAACCGCATGGCCGAAGAAGATCCTACTTTCTCCCACTATCGCGACACAGCCACTAACGAGCACGTGATTCGCGGCATGGGAGATTTGCAGCTCGACATCTTGTTGGACCGCATGAAGCGCAAGTTCAACGTCGCGGCCGAGACGCGCACCCCCAAAGTCGCGTATAAAGAGACGGTGCGCGGCACGGCGGAGGTACAGGGCAAACACAAGAAGCAGACCGGCGGCCACGGGCAGTACGGCGACGTCCACATCCGGATCGCCCCCAATGAGCGCGGAGCCGGTTACGAATTCATCGACAGCATCGTCGGCGGCGTTGTCCCCAGGCAGTACATTCCGCATGTCGACAAGGGCTCCCAAGACGCCCTCGAAAAGGGAGTTATCGCGGGCTACCCGGTGGTAGACATCAAGGTCGAGCTGTTCTACGGCTCCTATCACGATGTCGACTCCTCGGAAATGGCTTTCAAGATTGCCGCGTCGATGGCTATCCAGAAAGCCGTTCGGCAGGCCAATCCCTGTCTCCTGGAACCAATCGTGGAACTGGAAGTCGTTGTTCCCGACGAGTTCATGGGCGACGTGAATGGCGACCTGAACAGCCGCCGCGGGCGCATCATGGGCATGGAACCCGCGGGTCCCGGCCGCCAGATGGTTCGGGTCCAGGTGCCGGAAGCCGAGATTCTACGGTACTCCACGGATCTCCGAAGCATGACAGGGGGCCGCGGCAGCTACTTCCAGCGGTTCAGCCACTACGAGGAAGTGCCCGAACATATTGCGCAGCAGATCATCGCCGCCTACGAAAAACAGAGGGCAGCGGGTGAATAGAATCTGGCAGCGCACCGGCTTTGATGAGGGAAGGTTTCGGCCTTCCCTCGTTTTTTGGGGGAACGGGCGTCATCAGCAATTCGCTTTTGACTCCGCGGATAGGTATACTATCCGCCTCTATGCCTATAGCAAGACGAAAAGTCCATAAACGGATTGCCCTGCTTGAGGTGCGGGACCCTCTCATTATCGAGGAAATTGAGCGGGATCCCGGACTGCAGACGTTTCTCGGCGCGCGTCTGTCTGAGCGCTGCATCGCGGTGCAGCCGCAAGCCGTTGAAGACGTCGTGAAACGTCTGCTGGCGTTAGGGCATATGCCCAGAGTCATAGAGTGACCCAAGAGTACACCATAAAAGAATGTTTGCGCGGCTACACCACTGAGGCCTTGGGGGACATCTGCGCGTCCCGACAGCTGGCCGTGACCAGCCGCGAAAGCCGCATCCGGGCTATTGAGAAGATACTGCGCGACCCTCTGCACATCGACCAGTGCCTTAAATCACTACGGGGCAGCGCTTTACGCGCGCTCAGGCTGGTAGGCAAGCAAACCCGCATGGGCGTGGTGGATCTTGTCGCGGTACCGGGCCTCTATGGCGAAAGGGCCCCCCTGGACCAAATCGAGGAGCTGGTCCGTATGGGTCTGCTTCTCGCCCTGCCCGAACAGAATAAGGGCACGTTTTCCATCAGTCATATCCGGCAGAGCGTGACAAACGGAGTTGCTTCCCCGACGCTGTTTGTTCCAGAGGATATCGCACGCCGCCTGCCTTCCCCGCCATTGCTGGACGTCGAGATACCGGAATCGCCCGCGCCCAGCGCGCCGCCTAAGCCCGCCGCCATTACTCAGGCCACGACCGAGTTTCTCGAGACCCTCCGTATCATCGAAAGTTTAACTCCGCGGATAACCAGTGGCCGTGCATTGCACAAGACGGACGCGGCAAAGGCCTATGAGATGGCACGGGAAGCAGGATTGACTCGCGAGAATATGGAAATCTCTCTGGCCATGGCTGAGGGACTGGATTGTGTGGCCTCGAAGGACGGCCGGTTCGTCACCACCCCCGCCGCTAACGAATGGGCATCAGGGAGCCGCTCGATGCGGATGAGGGCTCTTTTCGAGGCGTATCTCGCCAGTGAGTCCCTGCCTGACGTACGACTTTTCTTTCCGATGCTGGTCGAGACGATGGAGAAGTACCTTCCGCCGCATACGCAACGGAGAACCTACCACAAGGTGTTGGCGGCCGAGGTGCTTAAGGCCCAGAAACCCGGGGTGTGGTACTCGACTGGCGCCTTCGTGGAAGCGATTCGCCGCCTTGACCCCAACGTCTTGTTCCTGCAGGAACCGTGGCGGGCGATCCAAGCCAGCGCGCGAGGTTCGGGCGCCGAGTGGCGCCAACAAGCATGGCAAGCGCATGAGAAACGCCTTTTTACCTGGATGCTGAGGAATCTGTTCGCGGGCATGGGTATCGTTGAGCTCGCGGACGATGGCGGCCTGTTTCGCATTACCGAAATGGGCCACTACGTCCTGGGACAGGGCGACGCTCCCCCCACCGCTCAGGATGAACTCCGTGACGCACTGGTGGTTCAACCTGATTTCGAGATCATCGCTTATCTGGACCGGTGCCCGCCGAACCTTCGCCGGAAGCTGGATATGTTCTGCGAGCGGGTGCGGGGCGGCATGGCAACAACCTACCGCCTCACCCAGGAAAGCGTCTATCACGGCGTTCGCTCGGGTCTGGACATTGAACGGCTGGTTCTGCTGCTCGAGAGATCATCAACTAAACCTTTGCCTTCCAATGTGTTGACGCAATTCGAGGTCTGGAAGAACAAGTTAGCCGCCATATCGATTCGCCGGTTCTGTCATGTCATCGAATGCGCAACGAGCACCCAGGCCAAGGAAACGGCGTCCGATATCCAGAACAGCGTGCGCATTGGCGAACGCTTTGTCTTGATTGATGGCAACTTCCCTGAAGACGCCGCGATCATCGATTACACCCATTCCTTGCCGCCCGCATTGGAGCAGGATGAAGGGCTGCGCCTCCATGCTTCCTGGGAAGACGTGAACTTCTTCCTCAAGACCCGGCTCGAAGAGATCGGCCAAGTCGAATCCAAGACCCCGGCCGAGGGCATGACGGTGTCCCTCAGCCCGGCTCGTGTCAAGTCGGAGGAAGACGCTGCCCTTCTGGTGGCACAAATAGAAGCCTTGGCGAAACATCCGTTGGCAGCCCGGTACCGGCTCGCCTTACGGGCTTGGGCCGGAGGAGTCGGTGAAGCGCGCTCCAAGAACGTCACGGCGGTCCGGTTCGAAGACCCTGAAACCTGCGAAGCCATCCTGCAAGTGCCGGGTGTAGACAAACATATCGAGGGCCGGTTGGGCCTGTACACCCTCATTGTCCGCCAAGGCAGTATGGTGCCGTTCAGGCAGCTCCTTAAAAACCACGGCATCAAGATGGCAAAATCCGGCGACATTGCCGACCCCGGCCCTCCGGAGCAATGGGCCCCTCGCTGGCTCGAGGACCATAGCATCGAGGAAAGCCGGGACCCCGTCCGTGAGAAGGTTCAGCAAGACCCGGAAGAGAAGGACGTTCCCGAACTCGTTCCCTTGCCGTCCTATCCTCCGCGTATCATGCGCGGCATTCTCGAAGAGGCCATCGAAGGACGGCATCCCGTGCTCATCAATTACCAGTCCGCCTGGAGCGCGCGCCCCATGACCCGCCAAGTAAACCCTGTGGCTCTCGATATCAGCGGTTCCTCGGCTTCCCTGAGCGGCTATTGCCACCAGCACGGTGGCGCCCGCAGCTTCAAGTTAGCGCGCATCCTCGGTATACGCCTTTTGGAGGATGAATCCTTTTGAAGCCGGGTAATGCCCGGACGCTGTAAAGACCGCGCCCGATCGTGTTATTCTTCGTCCCTCAACAGGTGGAGGCTCTTCATGGCTGATTTTCTGTCACAAGGCGAGCATGTGGTGGGTGTCGATATCGGCGGCACGAAACTGATGGCGGTGGTTTTTGACCATAAGTTCAGGCCCATTGGCCGCAACAAGCGTAAGAGCAAATCCAACAAAGGAGAGCCTACCGAGGAGCGCTTGACCCGGACCATCCAGGAAGCCCTGGAAGAGGCCAAGGTGGACGCCGTACGCGGCATAGGCGTTGGCTCGCCGGGGCCGCTCGACCCCAAGACCGGCGTGATCATCGATACACCCAATCTCGCGTGGAAAGATTTTCCTCTCGCACAGTATCTGAAGAAGCAGTTCAAGACGCCCGTGGTCGTCGACAATGATGTCAACGTAGGCACCTACGGCGAATACCGCTTTGGAGAAATCAGCGGATGCGAAAGCGTCCTGGGCGTCTTTCCGGGAACCGGGATTGGCGCGGGAATCATCATCGAGCGTGAGATCTTCTACGGTTTCTCGGGTGCAGCGGGCGAATTCGGCCACATGACGCTCGAGGTGGATGGCCCTTACTGCGGGTGCGGAAAACGCGGGTGTCTCGAGGCTCTCGCCTCTCGTGTGGCTATTGCGGCGCAGGTCGCGGCTTTGGCGGCAAGAGGCGACGCCCCCTACATCCTGGCCAATTGCGGGACCGACCTGGAGAAGATCCGAAGCACTGTCCTGGCTGACGCTGTAAAGGCCGGCGAGAAGATGGTCGAGGGGGTGATACGGAAGGCCGCTTACTACGTCGGCGTTGCCACGGGAAATGCCATCAACATACTCAGTCCCGAAGCCGTGGTTCTCGGGGGCGGTCTGGTCGAGGCGATGCCCGACCTGTACCTCGAGGAAGTCAAGCGGGGAATCAAGGAACACGCCATGCCATTCCTGCGGCGCAACGTACGTATCGTGACCGCGAAACTGGCCGACGACGCCGTCGTTATGGGCGCGGCGTACATGATCGCCGAGCGATTGGGGGAGTTGTAGGCGCTTGCCCTCGGCATCGCCGCCGGGCTGAGCGTATGCGGCCCTTATCAGAAATGGCGGCGCCGCACGGACTCATCCGGAGGAGGAGGCGGGGGCGGCCCCGGATTCACGAGCGGCTGAAACACCTTCGCGATACGATCACGAAGCGACGGGTTCTCGCAAATGATGAGAAGCACGTAGTATTTGTTGCGCACCGTTGTCGCGATATTTTTCGGTTGGTAGTCGGGCAATGAGCTTGCTACGTCGACCTCCATCTTGATGCGCTCCTGCTCGATCACCTCGAGATTCGAATAGGTGAATAAGTGCACTTTTGCCCCATTAATGGTCATGAAGATTTCGGCATCTGATTGATACCCCGGCCGGCTGATGGTACGCTCGTTGGCTACGGAGAAATTCTGCGCCCGGTATGCGTCTTTGATTTTGTCAACAGTCAGGGGTTCCGGCTCTTTTGTCAATTGACAAACGAGCGGAATCCCGGCCAACAGGAGAATGCACAAGATAATCGCGATCAGCGTCTTGTCCATACCCGCCCCTCACCTATTTGAAACCGGTCACCAGCTCCTGAATCAGCAAATACCAGCCATCGGCCAGTACAAACATGATTATCTTGAACGGCAAAGACACGAAAACCGGCGGCAGCATCATCATCCCCATCGACATGAGCGTGCTTGCCACCACCATGTCGATAATCAGGAACGGGATATAGATGATGAACCCAATCTGAAACGCAATGCGTATTTCGCTCAAGATGAACCCGCATGTCAGCGTGGCCAATGGCACATCGTCGCGCGTCTGGGGGCGTTCCATCCGCGCGATGTCAATGAAAAGGGCCAGGTCCTTGGGCCGCACCTGGCGGAACATGAAATCGCGCACGGGGCCAATGGTGTTCGCAACGGCCTCGTTCCAGCCGATCTCCTCGTTCACATAGGGCAGGTACGCCTCGTCGTATACCTGCTGATAGATTGGCGACATGATGTAGAAGGTGAGAATAAGCGCCAGACCGATGAGCACTTGGTTCGGAGGAGTCTGCTGCGTGGCCATGGCTTGCCGCAAAAAACCGAATACCACGATGATCCGCAGAAACGACGTGGTCATGATGAAGATTGCAGGAGCCAGGGAAAGGACCGTAAGCAATATGAAGAGCGACAAGGTCGTGGAGATGCGGTCGGGAGACGTTGCCCCTTGCATCCCCCGGAACACGTTTTCGATACCCAGCGGACCCGTCTCTTCCGGCGCCCCCTGAGCTGCGGCGGCAGCAGAAACCAAGAGCAGCGCGCAGATTATCCCCGCTTTGAACAATCGCTTAGGGTTCCGATTCACGCGTCGAGTCCCGCAGGTATTCCCGCAACCGGTGTATATCGCCTCGCAGCGCCGCAATATCGTCTTCATCGACCGGCGAATTCGCTTCCTGCATCTCGCCCCCGGTCTCGCGGTTGATCTCCGCAAGATTTGCCCGAAGCTCCGAGAAGAATTCCCGCCCGCCCTCTGGCGCTGTCTTGCCCGCCCCATCCTCGCCACCCGCGCGGGACTCTTCCCGCGCGGCCGCAAACTCCGCCTCATCAAAATCGGCAATCAGGGACAGCGCACTCTGGCTCTGGCCAATCACAAGGACTTTGCCACCCGTGCGGACAAAGTGAAGGCATACCCGGGGATTCAGGTAGAGCCTGCCCAAGACGGCGCCAAGGCGGCTGCCTGTCAGCAGCTTCCCGCCGCTGCTCCTGCGCTGCAAGAAGTAGTACACCAACAGAATCATCGCCACAACCACGAGCAGCCACCCGAAAGCCTTCAGGATGTTGTAGGACGTTCGGTCGGCCGGAGCCCCTTCAAGCGCCTGGCCGGCAGCCTCCGGCCCTGCACCGCGCCGGGCGTCCAGCTCCCGGTTCAGCTGGGTCATGAATGCATCCGGCCGGGCCTCACCGGTCTTCTTGCCCTCTTCCGCCGAGTGTTGCGTCTCCGCGACGGGTTTCTCGGGAACATCAGCCAAGACGTCCGAACCCAGCTTCACATTCGGGGGGGGAATCGCTTCGAACTCGCTGTACTCATCGGGCTCCGGGGCAGTTGCGCCCGCTTCCGGCGCCGGTTCCTGGGCGAACACCGCCAGCGCACCGGCCCAAAGAACCAAGCCGACCAACGGAAGCACGCATTTAGTCCGCCGATGCATCGTCATGCCCCTCATCAAGCCCTGAGCGGTCCTCTTGGCCCACAATCTCGCCAATACGCACGTGTAATTCGTCGGCAATGACGACTACCTCGCCGTGGGCAAGAGGCAACCCGTTCACGTAGATGTCCGTCATCTCGCCGGCCATTTTGTCCAAAGGCACAACGGACCCACTCCTGAGTCCGAGCACCTCGCGCACGGTCATGGAACAACTTCCCAGATGCGCCGTAATGGTCATCTTGACCTGTCTTAAATCGTCAAGGGAGACGTGCTCGCTGCCTGCCGCCGCGAGTGGACTAACCTCGCGGAATTCGTGATCATGAGCCTGTTTTGCATCCGCATCCATTACATTTGGTCGCTCACAAGGAAACGCCGGTGAAACACAGCGGTAACCTGGATTTGGGGATTGATGGCGGCCGGCTGCAGCTGTTTCAGAATCGTGTTCGCTTCCATGAGTATGGTTCGCTGGATGTCCGCCTTGACGCGCGGATCATCCAGTTCCGCCCGCGTCCTGAACTCGTGCTGCTTGTTGATCATATCCGTAAAACGGGCCCTATGCTTCTCTAGAAGATCAGCGGTCATCTGATTATTGCATTCCAACGATACGGCAAACAACAGCATGGCCGCCGGCAGTTGACTGTCCGTCGGCATTTTCACCGAAGCAACGGCGTCATCAAAATCCACCGTGACGGCATTCGGATTCAGTTTGTCACCAGCATCTGCCGCAGGGGACGACCGCGCCCCGCCATCCTCGGAAAGCCTGGGCTTCAGCACAAACAGGTAGAGCACGACCGCTGCAATCGCGGCAACCATAACGGCAACTCCCAGCCAGATGAGCATGCTGACAAAACTCGATTTCCTGGGTGAAGGGGCCGCTGGCTGTTCATCAGACATATCTGTTCTTCCTCACTTAGGGGCTCTGCTCGGTCTCGCCCGAATGCTCGAGTTCATCGATCCCGCGCCGTAAACCGTCTGTTGTTTCTTTGGAGAATTCCCCGCTCACATGTATTTCCACGCGCCTGTTCGCCTGCATCCCCTCTTCCGTTTCATTTGTCGCGATGGGCTGCGACGGCCCGCACGCAATGATTTCAAAGGTCTCCATGGGGATCTGGGATTGCGCATGGAGGTAATCCGTCACACTTTTTGCTCTGCCGTAGCTGAGATGATAATTGTCCTCGAACCTTCCTCCTGGCGTCAAGGGACGGCTATCCGTGTGGCCCCGAATCTCGATTTTGGCGCCGGGCAGGTCCCGCAAGACCGACCCGATATCGCTGAGAACCGGCAGCGCCTCGGGCTTCAATTCCGCTTTGGCCGTGTCAAACAGGATCTGGCTCGGCAGATTGATTTTCAGGCCGCCCTCTTCGTCAAACTCGACTTTGACGTCCTTCGCCTTGTTGTTGACCAGCAATCGCTCGCTAATCATCCGGGCGGCGCGTTCGGCGGCGTGCGAACGGCGCGTCCGCAACTGTTCCACGGGTAAAGGTTGGATGACCGACGTATTATAAGGCAAGATGCCCAGCGCGCCTTTCAAAGATTGTACGGCGGTACTGTATTTCTTTTCGCTGATGCTCGAGAAGGACACCAGGAGAATGAAGAAACACAGAAACAGACTCATCATGTCGCCGTAGGTCACCATCCAGCCTGGCGCACCGGGCGGATCCATGCTTGCTTTCTGGCGTTTGTCCTTTGGCATGTTACCTTGAACTGACTTGGCGCCGCACGGCCGGAGATACGAACGCCTTCAGCTTCTGCTCCACCACCCGGGGATTGTCCCCCGATTGAATGGACAGAATGCCCTCAATAACCAGTTCCTTTGCCAGGAGCTCATTGCTGGTGCGCACTTTGAGTTTGCCTGCCGCGGGCAGGAAGACCACATTGGCCAGCAGCGCCCCGTACAGCGTCGTAAGGACCGCCACGGCCATGCCTTCGCCGATTTTCGACGGGTCATCGAGGGTAACGAACATCTGCACCATCCCGATAAGGGTGCCGATCATTCCAAAAGCCGGAGCGAATGTCCCCATGGCGAGGAGAATCGCCTGCCCCATCGCATGACGGTCTTCCATGAAGGCAAGCTCAGTCGTCAGTATGTCCTTGATGAGCTCAGGAGCGGTGCCATCGATGGCCAGTTGAACACTTCTTTCGAGAAACTCATCCCCCGCTTCACCAGCATGGGATTCCAGCGCCAGGATTCCCTCCCGGCGGGCAATGGTGGCGAAGCCGACCAGTTTGGGAATCAGATTCTCGGGCGGGGTTTCTTTGTGAAAGAACGCGTTCTTGACCGTGTTCAAGACGCTCAACACGTCGCCCAAAGGAAAATTGATGAGTGTGGACGCCAGCGTCCCCCCGACCACGATCACAACGGATGACGCACTCCAAAACACGCCCGGATGGCCACCCATAAGGATCGATACAACTACCAGGGTTATCCCCGAAATCAGACCCACAAGTGTCGCGATATCCATACGCTGCGCCTTTTGCTGGGCTCCCCTTTTCAGAACATGCGCTGCATGTTCGCAAGCATTTTAGCACTCCGGCCGCAAACCCACAACCGCCGGATGGCTCGGCACTCTGAGATGTCCCGGTCTACGCCGGAAAGACTCCAGAAAAACGGGGCGGCACACGCGCGCCGCGCGCATGCCGCCCCGGCATCACTCAGCCATCGCCCGCATCATGGCGCTACCGGACCAGGTTCACGGTCTCTTGAAGCAACGTGTCGGCCGTCGTGATAGTCCGGGCATTTGCCTGGAAGCCCCGCTGGGTCACAATCATATTGCTGAACTCGGTTGCCAGGTCCACGTTCGAGCCTTCCAGAACGCCACCCGATACCTGGCCGCGGCCTCCTGTATTCGGCAACCCTATCTGGGGAGTGCCGGAGGCAGGGGTGTCCCGGAACAGGTTATTCCCTTCACGCTGGAGGCCCCCTACATTGGCGAAGGACGCGAGGGCGATCTGACCGATAACGCGGGTCAGGCCATTCGAGAACACGCCGTTGATGGTTCCGTCGCCAGCGATGTTGAAGCTCTCCAGCGTGCCGCGCGCAAACCCATCCTGGTTGGTCACTGTGGCATCGCTGTTGGAGGCCAATTCCGTAACGGACGAGAAATCGATCTGGAACTCAAACGGCGTTTGGGGGTACGAATCCAGAGCCCCGAACGCCGCCAGCGGAACGGATACTTCGGGAGTCCCATCGGGCCGCGACGTAAACACGCCGCCGGCTAATGTCCCTTCATCAAAATAGTTGCCTTCGGAATCGAACAGAACAACGCCCTCTCCCACCGTTGTCGTCACCGGCGGGGTGTCCGAATTGGTGTATTCCACGACGTAGGACCAGGCGTTGTAGTTCGTGCCGCCAACATCTACCTGAGAGATCTTCGTGAATGTCGTCAGTAATTCGCGGGCCGTGCCCAGCGAATCAAACACGTTGACACGGCGCTCGATGATATCGCCCGCAACCGCCTGCGAATTGAGGTTTCCGCGCACCTGGACCTGTTCAGTCGCCCGGACGATAGAGGTGCCTCCCACAGGAACCTCGAGGTCTGTGGGTACGGCCCCCACATTCACCTCGCCCGTTTCGTCCGCGAGGTACCCTTGAACCCGCATGCCGGTGGCCGGGTCGATAAGCTGTCCCAACGCGTTCAACGTGAAGGAACCATCGCGCGTGTAGTACAGGCCCGAACCATCGCTCAACACAAAGAAGCCCGTTCCCTGTATCGCCAGGTCCGAGTTGTTTCCCGTGGTCTGCAGCGAACCTTGCGTATGGATCGTATCAATCGTGGCGACTTGCACGCCCAAACCGACCTGTACCGGGTTCGAGCCGCCAAAGCCGTCCACGGGGCCGCGGCCCCCTTCCAGTGTCTGCGAAAACAGGTCCTGAAACAGGGCTCGCGCCGCGCGATACCCGGGCGTATTGACGTTCGCGATGTTGGCAGCGATGACATCCATGCGCCGCTGATGTGTCTGCAGGCCTGTCACGCCAGTGTAAATTGCTGTACCCATTTCACATACCCTCCTGCTGCTGCGCCGCGTCAATCAATCGGCAGCGCGAGAGCCTCCCCTGAAGGGTCCGGCTCCTATCCTTAACTGCGTTACACCCGCCCCGGGCTGGAAGCCACGAGCACGGCACTGTCAATATTGGTGAATACGGCGTCCCCGAGTTCCGAACGGGGAACAGCCGTGATAACGGTCCGATTGGCGACGCTCACCACGAACGCCGCATCTTCGGTAAGGAGTAAGGTCTCTCGAGACCCCTTGGCGGCCGCTCGTTCGACGCCCTGCTGCAACGCCGTCTTCTCCGTGTCCGACAGTGTGATATTGCGGTCACGAAGCCGTTGCGCCGCGTGCGCAGAGAACCGCAGCGCGGATTGCGCGCGCTGGACGCGGGCCAGGATATCCGAGAACGATGTTTGCGAGACAGTGGATGCCGGCGCAGGCGTCTGCGCCCTCGCCCCGATGTCCTGCACAGGTGTGAGTTGTACGTGCTCGATCATGGCGGTCACCCTACACTGAGAACGCCCGCCATCGAGAGCAACTTTCCATCCACAGTCAGATAAACCAGGCTTCCGTCCAGGTGAACGGTTTCCACGGTTCCCTGCACCAGGTTGCCTTCATCATCTATGCCGGTGACCTCGTGTCCCACGAGGCTGCTGGCGGAAATGAAGTTCAACTGGTCGAAGTTGCCGCTGAGCGTTTCAAAACTCTCGTTAAGATTGTTCATCTGCTCGAGCGAGGCAAACTGCGCCAGTTGCGCCACCATTTCCGTGTTGTCCACGGGATTCAAGGGGTCCTGGTGCTGCATTTCGAGCACCAGAAGCTGCAAGAAAGCGTCGCGATCGAGGTCGTTTGTCATTTCGTACGCGACCTCGGCGCTATCGCTTTTTTTCACCAAACCGGCCTGTTTCAACACGTATGCCACTCGCGCGTCGGACATCGACTGCAATTTTCCGGCGACCTCCTCGCGCGCGATGCGCGTCGAACTCAGGTCGCCCGCGAAATTGTCCCGAATGGCTACAAGCGCGTTCATATGCTCCTCCTTTCCTTAGCACCGGCGTCATTGAGCCTGACACGGCATAAGACAGGCAGGTCCCCGTTCATGCGTAGAGACTCAACAACCCTTCGTGATAGGCCGTGCGCGCCCGGCGTCCGTCAGATGCCGTCTGCGCGTTACCATAAGATTTGTTCCAGAACTCCGGGCTACGGGATCCATAATGCGCATTTCCGTCGGCAGTCCCCTTACCGGTGAGATTTGCATAGCCGCCGGATGCTCCGCCGTCCGGGGAAACCGTTACGCGAACCACATTGACTCCATCGCGCGCAAGCGCGTTTCGGAGTCCCTCCGAACCATTCTCCATCGCATCGCGTACGGACGGATTACCCGATACCAGACGCAAATGGAGTTCATCGCGAACGGAAACGATTTCGACACGGACTTCGCCAAGAGATTCCGGCGCCAATCGTACCCGGAGCGATTTTTCGCCCTCGGACACAAGGTAACGGACGCTCTTGACGGCCAACTCCGTCATCGAGTCCCGTAACGCGAGTTCACGCGGAACAGCGTATTCTGCAACGTCTCCGGCAGCGTGGACTATGCCCAAGTCCCGAGACGCGCCCGGCGTTGGCTGCGAGGACGCCGCAACCAGCGGCGTCTCGTGAAGCACCCGTTGCGTCCCGGCATGCGGCATCTCGAGGGCAGAGCGCGCTACGGGAGGTTCCTCCGCGGCCTTCTCAGTGTCGAGGTAACAGGCCAGAAACTCCCCAACCTTCGAGGAAGGCGCCGGTGCGCTCTGGGATTCGGAGAGCCCGCCGGATGCTGGCTGGCTACCCTCTTCAGACGCTTGTCCGTGCTGTCTGTGTTGGAGGCCCGGGACCGCATCGTGGGCAACCGTGGCCGTACGCGGCCCCGTCACGTGAACTGAAACCGCGCCGGGATTCGTGCTCGTTTCGGCCGTCCCAGACCCTGTTTCTACCGCAAGAACCTCGAGCTTCACGCCCTCCGGAGTCAGACAGGCAAACGCTTCCCGCGCCGCCGTTGACCCGGTCTGGGCACTCGATGCTGCATCAGGCGCGCATGCAGGCGCTTGTGATCCCGCAAGCCCCTCGCCATCGCTCGCGGGCGGAGGCCCGCCCCGCGCGATCGGGGAAGCCGTCCCAACGGCGCCCCTGTCGGCGGCGGCTTGAGACAGGACGGGAACGGCGCTGTCCGGGTCCTCAGTCGTCGGGGCCGGAACATTCGCCTGCGCCGCGGTCTCGGGTTCGGCAGGGGGGGGATGAGCGGTCATCGGCGGCAACTGAGCGGCGAGTGAAGGCTCTCCCCCACTCGCTTCCTCGGTTCCTCCGAGCGCACCGGACGCCCCCGCCAGGGACCACGCCTCTTTCAGAGGAACCCTGTCGCCTTGGCTGTGCTCGACGACGCGATATGCCGCCGTGCTTTGTAGCCGCGGGGCAGGCGTCTCAGGATCTTCCGAATCAGCAGTCCCGCCGCTCAACAGCTTTGCCTGGCTGCAAAGCGCCGGCTGCAGTTCCTGCACGAACGGAAAACAGCATACCCGACCGTTCTGAGCGTCCTCCGGGTCGGCCGTCTCACCATCGGGTACGGCTTCATCAGCCTCAGGCGCCAAATGAACGGACTGCGCCCCAGGCGGAGATAGCACCATGCCGCCCGGCGGAACAGCAGAAGGCTCGAACTCCAAGAGGAGCCTCCCGTCCGGCAGGATCAGCACGGGCTTGCCAAGAACCTTGGCAACAGCCAGCGCAGCCTCTTGCGCAAGAACAAGGGCAAACGGCTGTCCTTGTCCGGCAACGGCCGGAGCATTCTGCTCGGGAGCAACGCCACCGGGCTCGTGCAAACCCTGCCCTGCCTGAAGCAGTTGCATTAGTACTGGTGAAATACCCACACGATTCACCTCCTTTCATGCGAGATACGGCGCCTCTCGCTGCCCCTTAACACAAGAGGCGCACGAGAAACGCAGTTCAGAGAGCTCCAGTTGCATGGTTGCTTACCGGAAATACATGAGGGACAAGCGGGGGACCCCGTACGGCATTCAACGATAGCAGCGCGAGGTCTGTGTAAGGGCAGACGCCCGCTACGAGCCGTGGCGGGGGTTTTTCAGGGCCTGCAGTACGAGGGCCGCTTTTTCAGGCGCCATTTCATCCAGGATACTTCCGCGGGTGCGGTCTTCCTCGACTCGCTGGAGAATCATGGCAGCCTCTTCGGGAGTGAACAGCTCGGAGGTCAACGTCTCGGCGGCCTTCTTGGCTTCCATGCTTGCGACGGATTTCGCCACGGTCAGCAGGCGCTGGTCCAGAGCCGCGTCAGCGCCGTCGAGCGATCTGTTCAGGTCCGCCAGGATCGAGTCGAGATTCTTCCGGAGGGATTCCAATTCTTTGCGCATCAGCGCGAGACGCTTTTCTTCTTCCGCGATTTGCGTTTCCCGCTGTTTCAGTTCCTGTTCCTTTTCACGAAGCGCAGCTATCAGCGGGTCCGCCTCTTCCGCGGGCGGCTGGGCCGGTTCAATAGCCGCTTGTTTCCGCCCCAACAATTGCACAATGCCCGCCCGGTTCAGGTTCCCCGTGAAAAAGAGCACCATGAGGATTGTAACAAGAAAAGTCACCACGAAAGCCCCGACTAATGCTGCAATTCTCATGATGCGCGCCGCCCGTTAGCCATCGCCGCCCGGTTGACGGCAACCTCGTCCAGATAATGCTGTTCTTCCCTGCCGAGTTCGTACTGGTATGCGGCATCCCTGTGTTCTTTCAGCCGCTCGAGGATCTTGCGGTTCTTCATGGCCTGTTCCAATTCGCCTCGGCGCACCTCCTCCTGGGTCCGTAGATGCATGAGCTCCGCATGTTTTTCCACGGCAAGCCGGGAGAGATACCGTTCATACGAGAAATAACACCGGACGTCTGACGCATCGAACCGCTCGCGCGTCAGTGCCGCCGCGGCGGTAAGAGCGGCTATCTGTTCGCCGACGATTTCACTGTGTTGCTCCTCCGCGGTATGGACCGCGCGGCGCATTTCGGCAAGCGCCAGAGACTTCAGGTCTTCCTGACGCTGCCTCACGCGTAACAATACGCCGTATCGAAATGGTTTTAAAGAGGCCATCTTCGCCTAACCCTGTAACGCATTTCGCATCAGCCGTTCGATCTCTTCAAACGGGGACTCCTCATAGAGTCCCTGCTGGAGGAACAGACGCACTTTCGGCATGAGTTTCAGCGCACGGTCAATCTCCGGATTGCTGCCTCCCACGTAGGCGCCGATATTCACCAGGTCTTCTGCATCACGATACGTGGCAAGCACCCGGCGCACTTCGCGCGCCAGGCGCTGATGTTCCTCGCTTACGACGTCTATCATGCACCGGCTGACGCTCCCCGTAACGTCTATGGCGGGATAATGGCCTCGAGTCGCCAAATCACGCGATAACGCGATATGACCGTCGAGGATGCTGCGCACAGCGTCGCCAATCGGGTCGTTGATATCATCCGCCTCGACCAAGACAGCATAGATGCCGGTTATGCTCCCTTGGGGCGAGGTGCCGGCGCGCTCAAGAAGTTTCGGCAGCAACGAATACACCGATGGCGGGTACCCCTTCGTCGTGGGAGGTTCCCCGATGGCCAGCCCCACCTCGCGCTGCGCCATCGCGAAGCGCGTAATCGAGTCCAGCATGAGCATCACGTCGGCCCCGCGCTCGCGAAACCATTCCGCGATGGCCGTGGCCATATACGCGCCCTTCACGCGCCGGAGGGCCGGCTCGTCTGAGGTGGCAACCACAACGACCGACCGGGCCAAGCCTTCCGGTCCCAAATCACCCTCGACAAATTCCCTCACCTCGCGGCCCCGTTCGCCAATCAAGCCGATAACATTGACGTCCGCGCTGGTATTACGCGCGATCATCCCGATCATCTTGCTCTTGCCGATACCGCTTCCCGACATCACCCCCATGCGCTGACCCTTGCCGCAGGTGATGCACGCATCGATCGCGCGGATACCCGTGGCCACCGGCGTCTCGATGCGCGTCCTTTCCAACGGCCGGGGCGGGACAGCCGTCAGAGGCGCCCGTTCCGTCGTCTTCGGCACGGGCCCGTCGTCCAAAGGCATGCCCATGCTGTCAATAACCCGGCCGAGCAGTGCGTCTCCCACATGCACCGTCTGGGGTTTGTAGGTCGGGATCAGGAGACTGTTGGGCGCGATTCCATTCATGTCGCCCAAGGGCATGAGAAGGATCCGCTTTCCGCGAAACCCCACCACCTCGACGGGAACCTTGTCGGCTGGGTCACGGGGTTGCACGTAGCACAGGTCCCCGATGCGCATGGCAGGGCCCGTGGCTTCCACCGTGAGCCCGACGACGTCGACAACGCGCCCATATACGCAAACGGGCTCGCATTCCTGCGCACGAAGTTGATATCGATCAAGGTTTATAGTCGCCACAGGTCACTCCAAGACGTCGTCGAATATCTTCTGGAGCTGTGTATCGATTTGGGCGTCCACTTCCAGATATTCGGATTCCGCCACGCATCCCCCCGGAGCCACTGTCTCGTCGGCCACGACCTCGAGGTTTTCTATCGCGGTAAACTCATCGAGAAGCCGTATGTTCTGCGCTTCCATCGCGGCGAGGTCGGCGGGGCTCAGCCGCAGGGTAATCCGTTCGCTTTTCTCGAAATGGCCAAGCGCTTCCCGAACGGTCGTCCGCACGCGCTCCGGGTCCACGGAAGGCTCGCGCCGAACGATGCGTTTCGCGATAGCCGCCGCAAGAGCGGCGACTTGAGGTTCCAACGACTGCAAGAATTGCTCATGCGCCGCCTGAATAGCCGACGCCGCGCTCTCAAGCGCCTCGGCCGCTTTTCCGACGGACTCTTCGAAGTGGGCCCGGCCCGCTTCGGTCCCTCGGCGAAGCCCTTCCGCATACGCCTCTCGCACCTTCAACTCGGCCTCTTTTCGCGCTTCGTCGATGATTTGCCGAGGGTCCAGGGCCAAATCGCCCGAGTTCTGGCGCAGGCCGGGACCGAGCAGTTCGAGGGCCTCCCGCTGGTAGGAAGGATATGCAACCGAATCCGGTTCCCAGCATTTGATTATTCGTGCCATTTCCCCGTTAGGAACTCCCCATTCGCGAACGCTCAGCGATTACACGATGATGTCATCTTCCGTACCGCCGCCGCGTCCTTCAATAATGATTTCGCCGGCTTCTTCCAGCCGCCGCACAATCCCCACGATTTTCTGCTGGGCCTCCTCAACATCGCGCAGGCGCACGGGCCCCATATATTCCATTTCTTCCGCGATCATCTCCCGCGCCCGGGTCGACATGTTCTTGAGGATCTTCTCCTTTACTTCCTCGTCGCTGTGTTTGAGGGCGAGGGCCAGATCTTTCTGATCGATCTCCCGGAGAGACTTCTGAATTCCTCCGTCATCGACGTATACGAGGTCGTCGAACGTGAACATCAAACGCGAGATTTCGTCGGCCAGCTCCGGGTCGCGCTCCTCGAGTTCGGCCATGATGTTCTTCTCTGTCGCGCGCTCGATCCGATTCAGTATCTCGGCCACCTCCTTCACGCCGCCGGCGAAGGTGAAACCATGGCTGAACACGGACGCCATCTTACGCTCCAGAACCCGCTCCACCTCGCGCACGACCTCGGGAGGCGTCCGGTCCATGGTGGCGATCCGCAGGACCACATCCGCGCGCAATTCCGGAGAAAGCGCTGACAGCACCAGTGCCGAGATTTCCGGTTGGAGATGGGCCAGGATCAAGGCTATGGTCTGCGGGTGTTCGTCCTGAATGAACGTAATGATCTGGCTCGGGTCCGCCTTCTTGAGAAACTCGAACGGCACCTCCTGCAAACTGCTTTGCAGACGCGTGAGAATTTCGACCGCGCGCTCGGGACCCAACGCCGACTCGAGCAAGGTCTTCGCGTAATCCACGCCTCCCTGTGTCACGTACCGGTTGGCCACCATCATCTGGTGGAACTCCTCGATAATGGCCTCCCGGGTCTCCGAATCGATTGTGCCCAGACTGGACAGGTCCAGCGTCAGCCGCTCGATTTCCGAGTCGTCCATCCGTGAAAGAACACGCGAAGCGGCTGTAGGGCCCAGACAGGCCAGCAGAATGGCCGCTTTCGTGTTGCCGTCCAGCGTGCTGATATCCACCGCCGGCGCTTTCTTCTTCTTTAACGTAGGATTACTCCTCACCCTCGGCTAGCCAAGCCCGCAACAGTGACGCCACTTGCTCGGGCTGTTCGGCGGACACCCGCTCCACTTCCTCAGCCATCTCGCGCCTGCGCATTTCTCTAAGCGTGGGCTCATGTTCGGGCGGCATCGCCTCGCGCTCCTCTTCTGGAAATACCAACACGCGCAGAAGGAATCTTCTGAACACAAAGAAACCTATCAGTACCAAAACCAGCTTGAAGACGCTGCCCCCCCATTTTAGCATAGTTTCTTGAATTTGCACCCCCTCAAATCCCTTAAATGTCTCAATGGCCGCCGCCTGTTCCATTTCAAAGGGGTGATCAAACACAGAAACTTCTTCGGGCGTCAGCTCGGGTCCCACCGCCGTTGCCACAACTGTTCGATAGGCCTCAAGCTGGTCGTCGGTTCTCGGAATATACTGCAACTCGCCCGTCTTGCTTCCCTCGGGTCCGGCCATAGGCTCGTAAGTGCCTGAAACAACGGCAACTGCACGGGCTTTCACGACAGATCCTGGCGGAGTAACCGTGGTGGTCTTCGTGATACTCGGTTCGTAATTGAAAATCTCTTCGCGCTGGCTTTCCGTGGTATCCAAGGCGCCTGGGGCGCCTTCCGGAATGTTCGCCAGCGTGCCTGCAGGGCCTTCGGGAAGCGTTTCGCGGCTGGTGGATTCCGTCCGCGTGATCATTTCACTGACGGGGGTACCTTTGTCGGCTTTTGTAGACGTCTCTTCGACGGTACTCGTTTCGATATCAAGGCTTACGCGCACAATACTCTTGACGCCAAGCTTTGCCAGCGCGGTTTCCGCCTTGAGCTCGCGCTGCCGTTCATACTCATTGATAAAGTCAAGACGGCGATTCGAAATCTGCGCAAATTCGTCTTCCGAGGGGAGATTAAGAATCTTGCCATCAGTGGTGGCGAGCGTGATGTTTTCCGTCGAGAGATTCGCTCCTCCGAACGAGCTGACGACACCCAATACCGCCTCGATTTCATCCTTCGTGAGCGGCCGCCTCACGTCCAGGGTCACTGCCGCCTTATTGGGCCGTTGTTCGTCTGCAAAAAGGCTTTGTTCTTCGCGGTGGATATAGACGAGCGAGCGCCGCACAAAGGAGAACTCGTTGAGCATGCGCTGCAATTCCCCTTGAACGGCACGCCAGTATTTGATGTCCTGTTCGGCCTGACTGGTCATCACACTGGGCTGATCGAAGATTTCGAAGCCAACGCCGGTACCATAGGATTTGGGCAATTCCTGGTTTCGCAACGCTACCCGCACATCGCTGAGGTTCCGGGTGGGGACCATAATGGTGGCGCCGGCGTCTTGCGCCTTGTAGGGGATGCTGTTCTCAGAGAGATATTGAATGATAGCAGCGGAATCTTCCCGGTCCAGCCCCGAATAGAGCACCACGTATTGAGGCCTGCTGCCATATA
>DAOLNV010000019.1:0-1067 GCA_035416745.1 Candidatus Hydrogenedentota bacterium
GGCGTGCTGGCCTTGTTGCTGCTGATCCTGTTTTGGAATTACCGTCTGACGCGCGCCGTGAACCAGCGGACCGCCGCCCTCTCGAGCGCCAACGAGGCGTTGCGGCAGAGTGAGGAGCGCGCCCAGGGCATCGTCAGCTCGATTGCCGATCCCATGTTGATGATGGACCGCGAGCGCGTGGTGACATGGGCAAACGCGCGCGCCGAACAGCTGTTCGGCCCGGACGTAATCGGCAAATCGTGTGATGTGGTCTTTGCCTGTAACCGCATGCCCTGCGAAAAGTGCTCGGTGTTTCGGGCTCTCAGCACGAATCTGGTGCACGACAGCGAAAGCGTAGTCACGGATGCCACGGGAACGCTCCGGCATTTCTGGTGTACGGCCGGGACCGCCGCTCATGACGAGGAGGGTAAACCGAGCGCCGTGGTCGAGATTCTTCGCGACATTACCGAGCGCAAACAGAACGAAGATGCCCGGCGTCTGTTAGAAGACCAGCTTCGGCAAGCACAAAAAATGGAGGCTGTGGGCCAGCTCGCCGGCGGCGTGGCCCACGATTTCAACAATCTGCTTCAGGTGATCCGCGGCAATATCGAGCTGGTCATGGACGACATTCCCCAAGACACGCCTCCCCGCGCGAGTCTCGAAGAGGTCGAGCGCGCCGCCGAGCGGGCAACCACCCTGGTACGGCAACTGCTGGCGTTCGGACGGCGCCAGAAGCTGGAGTTGCAGGCGCTCGACATGAACGAGGTTGTGAGCGGGATGCTCAGGATGATCCGGCGGCTGATCGGCGAACATATCGAGATGGCCTTCGAACCCGGCCCCGGCGAGGCCATGGTCTATGCTGATCGGGGGCAGATCGAGCAGATCATCGTCAATCTCTGCGTGAACGCACGGGATGCCATGCATCAGGGGGGGCGCCTGGTGCTCGAGGTGAACACCCGGGAAATCGATGCCGCTTTTACGTCGCGGTTCATGGAAACAAGGCCGGGCGCCTACCTGGTACTCCACGTCTCGGACTCCGGAACGGGCATCCATCCGGATATTCAGGACCGGATCTTCGAGCCGTTCTT
>DAOLNV010000019.1:1167-64755 GCA_035416745.1 Candidatus Hydrogenedentota bacterium
GACAAGGGTCATTTGCCCTCGGGTAAGGCGGAGATTCTGCGGAAACCGTTCCGCTCGGAAACGCTCTTGCGTTGTGTGCAGGAAGCGTTGTCGCGCGAATAGCTTCCTTTGCGGCGGGCGCCGCCCGCCGGTCAGCGGGTTTTCGAAGCCAGACAAAAGGGTGGGGTAATGAAGAAATGGTTCAAGCGGGTGGCGCTCGTTGTCGGGCTGGCGGTGCTGGTTGCCGTTCTGGCCGCCGGTGTGTTCGTGGGCGGCCTCGCCTTCAAATACAAGAGGATAGTGGGGGCGGGCCCGGGCTCGGTCGCGACGAACGCGCAACCCGGCGAGCTCGGCAGATGGGTAGACCCCTTCATCGGCACGGGCGGCGTTCCCTGGATGTGCGCCAACAACTATCCCGGCGTGTCGCTGCCCTTCGGCGTCGTGCGGCTCAGCCCCGAAACGGTATCCATGCTCACTGCGGAGCGGGCTCTCAACAAATCCGGCTATTATTACGGCGACAACAAGATGCTGGGATTCAGCCACACGCGCCTGAACGGCACGGGAGCAGTGGACGGGGGGCATTTTCTTGTGCGTCCCGCGCTGGCGCCGGTCGCGTTTGATGTTCCCAAAGACGCCCGTTGCGACACGTTCACGCACGCCGAGGAAGAGGCGTTTCCCGGATACTACGCCGTGCGTCTGTCCAAACCCGGGATCCTGGCCGAGCTTACCGCGACGCCCCGGGTGGGCGTGCACCGCTACACGTTTCCCGCAAACAGGACCGCCCACGTGCACATCGACGTATCCAACGCGCTCGGCGGACGGCGCAGCGAGGAAGGCGAGGTGCGCGTTTTCCCCGCCGCGGGCGAGCTCGAAGGGTCGGTGCGTACCTTTGGCGCCTTCGCGGGGCGCTACGGCGGCATCAAGGTATATTTCGCCGCGCGTTTCGACCGCCCGTTCAGCGCGTACTCGACGTGGAGCGGCGTTCAATGCGCGGACGGCCATGCCGTAGCCGAAGGAAGCGACGTCGGTGCGGATCTCACGTTCAACGCGTCCGGCCAGGCGCAGACCGTGGAGCTCCGGCTGGCGATCTCGCATGTCAGCATCGCCAATGCCAAAGAAAACCTCGAGGCCGAAACGGCGGGAAAAACGTTCGAGGCAATCCTCGAAGAAGCCAAGGCCGCCTGGGAGGAGCGCCTGTCGCTCATTAAGATCCAGGGAGGCTCGGAACAACAGCGCACCATCTTCTATACGGCGCTGTACCGTGTCTTTCAGATGCCCACGGTCTTCAGCGACGTCAACGGAGACTATTTCGGCTTCGACAAGCAGGTCCACCGGGCCGAGGGTTTCCGTTACTTCACGGATATGTCGCTTTGGGACACGTTTCGCACCGTTCATCCCCTGTATACACTTATCGCGCCCGACGACCAGCGCGACATGCTCGTTTCGCTCATCGCGATGGCCGAACAGGGCGGCGGATGGCTGCCGCGATGGCCTTCGGGAAACGGGTATACGAACTCCATGCTGGGCACGCCCGCGGATATCGTCATTTCCGAGTCGTATCTGAAAGGCATTCGCGGTTTTGACATCGAAACGGCTTACGAGATGATGCGCCGCACCGCGCTCGGGCCAACGCCGAAGGGCGCCGCGTTCTCTGGCCGCGAGGGCATCGAGCATTACCTCGAATACAGATATTGTCCCGCCGAGCTGATGGAGGAGGCCGTCTCGCGCACCTTCGAATTCGGATGGGCGGACAGCGCGCTCGCCAACCTCGCATACTACGGCCTCGGCAATGAGGAAGACGCCGCCCTGTTCCGAGAACATGCGGCGTACTACCGCAACCTCTGGAACCCCGAAACGCGGTATTTTCAGCCTCGGACCGCCGCCGGCGCGTTTGTCGAGCCTTTTGACCCGCTGAAGCTGAGCTATCTCGACAGCAAAGGAGATCTGACGAATGACTACGTGGAAGGCAGTGCTCTCCAGTGGCGGTGGGGCGCCCCGTATGACGCCCGCGGGATGATCGGCCTTTTCGGCAGTAATGCGTATTTTGTCGATGAATTGAACGCGTTTTTCGAAAATGCGGACGAGGACATGGGGGTGCTTATCCCGTCCTCTTACTACTGGCAGGGGAATCAGCCCGACCTGCACGCCGCCTACCTGTTTATCGAAGCCCTCCGCCCCGATCTCACACAGAAATGGGTCCGTTGGATTCTGGACACCAAGCACAGCGCCGATTACGTCGGCCTCGACGGCAATGACGACGGCGGCACCCTCTCCGCCTGGTTCGTTTTCAGCGCCCTGGGTTTGTATCCCGTGGCAGGCACGAACGAGTACTGGGCCGGCGCGCCGCTCTTCGAACGGGCCGAGGTGAAGGTGCGAGACGGCACACTCACGGTCATCGCCGACAACTACGCCCCGGAGAATCTGTACGCGCGCAGCGTCCGCATCAACGGTTACCGGCTCGACGAGTTCCGCGTCACCCACGAGCAGCTCGCCCGCGGCGGCGAGCTCCGGTTCGCGATGGCCCCAGAGCCGGCGGGCAAAGCAGAGTGAGTGCGGGCGGGAATTGCGCGCAAAAGAAGAACACCAAATGCACCTGGCGCGGCCGTTGACTGCAACCAAATCCCCTGCGCGAACGCGGGAGCACGCCCATCTGCTCGCGCAGGCTTCGCTTCGGCGAACGCTCCATTTCTCCCGTGTCCTTTGTGTCTCCGTGTGAGTTTCCGCAATCGTCGTGTTATCCGATTTGGTAATTCCTGTTCCGCTTGACCGGCATGATACACTGAGGCCTCGTGTCTGACGCTGGGGCTTCAGGAGGGTTCTTCGGCGATGCCCGTGTGGCAGCTCCATCCCTTCGCCGCGCCGCTGTTGGCAACGGCGGCAATCGCGGTCGTCTTCGTCGCCGTCTTGTGGCGCCGCCGCAGCGAACAAGGCGCGCTCACGCTACTGGTGCTGATAGCTGGCGCGGGCATATGGACGTTCGCCGAAACAGCCGAACTCGGCTGTCAGACTTTCGAAGGCCGCATGTTCTGGACCCACGTGCGCTACGTGGGGATTGTTACCGTCCCCTTTGCCTGGTTTATCTTCGCCTTCCAGTTCACATGGGGCCGCCACCGTAGCGTGCCCTGGTTTCTTAAAGCCCTTGCAGTGTTGCCTATCATGAATCTGGCCGTTGTCTGGACAAACGGGCGTCATGGCCTGGTGTGGCGGAAGCTGTGGCTCGATACCAGCGGGCCCGTGACGACGCTCGCCACTGTGCGAGGTCCACTGTATTGGGTTGCGGTTTCGTGTGGTTACACGTTCGTGCTCGTGGGAACAGCGTTCCTGGTGCTTGCAGCGCTGCGCTCCCATCGCACCTACCGAAGGCAGGCCTTCTTCCTCCTTGTCGGGGCGCTCGCGCCCTTATCCGCGAACCTCGTGTTCCAGCTCCGGCTGAGTCCTCTCCCTTACATGGACCTCACGCCCCTGTCGTTTGGGTTTGCGGCCATAGTCATTGGATGGAACTTTCTCCGGTACGGTTTGTTGCTGTCGCCCGTGCCCGTTGCCAAAGACCAGGTGATTCAAAGCATGAAGGACGGCGTTATTGTCTTCGATCGCGGTCACCGGATTCTCGATCTGAACGACGCTGCCCGGACCATGCTGGGCAAGGAGGTGCCTGAGATTCTCGGGAGGCCTGTTACCGATTTTCTGGTGTTCTCGCAGGCGCTGTTCGATGCCTCGATGCACCCCGGCAGATACGTCGAAACCACCGTACAGATCGACGGCGGCAGTACCCGGTATCTCGAGGCGGGTCTCTCGCCCATACGGTCGCGCTGGGTTACACCCGTGGGCAGCGTCATGATTCTGCGGGACGTCACGGACCGCAAACTCGCCGAATTGGAGCAGCGCCGTCTCTTCACCGCCATCGAGTATGCGGCGGAAGATATCGTGATCACGGACCCGAAGGGCGTCATTGTGTACGTCAACCCCGCCTTTGAGCGTATTACCGGATATTCGCGGGCCGAAGCGCTGGGCCAGACCCCCCGTATCGTCAAGAGCGGCGTTCATGACCCTGCCTTCTACGAAGACATCTGGGCGACGGTGACCAAAGGCAAGATCTGGCATGGCACCATCACCAACCGTAGGAAGGACGGGGTCCACATTCAGGAAGACGCGACGATCTCGCCCATCTTCGATTACGGCGGCAACATCATGGGATTCGTCTCGGTAAAGCGCGATGTCACCCGGCAGCTCGAGCTGGAGACGCAGGTCCGCCAGGCCCAGAAACTCGAGAGCCTGGTTACTGTAGCCGGGGGCATCGCCCACGATTTCAACAACATCCTCGCCATCATCGCAGGCAATGCCGAACTGGCCATGAGACAACTCCCGCAAGCCTCGGGCGTGCGCCCCTACCTCAAAGAGGTCGCTCAGGCCGCGCATAGGGCCGCCGAACTCTCGCGGCAGATGCTGGCGTATTCTGGAAGGGGCAAGGCCGTCCTCGAGGCGATCGACCTCAACACCCTGGTTATGCAGATGGCGCAATTGCTCGAGGCGTCCCTTCCCGAGAATTGCAGCCTTCGCCTCGCCCTTGCCGAGCGTGCGGCGTCCATCGAGGGCGACCCCTCGCAGATCAGCCAGCTGCTCATGAACCTCGCGAGCAACGCCGCCGAAGCTATCGGGCCGGAGGGCGGGCTTGTCACGGTGTCCACCGGCGTAATGTTCTGCACTCGGGCCTATCTCGCCTCGACCTGGCTCCACGAAAACCAGCCCGAGGGCATGTACGCCTACCTCGAAGTCGGCGATACCGGCGCGGGCATGGACGAAGCCGCCGTGTCCCGTATTTTCGACCCATTCTACACCACCAAATTCACTGGCCGCGGTCTCGGTCTCGCCGCCGTCCTGGGTATCGTGCGCGGGCACTACGGAGCCATCAAGGTCGATAGCATCCTCGGCAGCGGCTCGACCTTCCGCGCCCTGTTCCCCGCCAAAGACTCCTCCGCGGAACTCCCGAAGGCCGCTCACACCGCGGAGACCCTTGATTCATAGGTTCGGGTGTCGGTATTCTTGAATAGCATTGCAGGAGATATGTAGTCAATTGCAGGGGGCACACCATGAGCGCGAAACCCATCAAGTTCGATCAGATCCGGGACGCATTCGACTTCGTCAGTTCGGGGCCGCCGTCGGAGAACGTGGCCTTTCTGGATCCGGAGACCGGGGAAATGCATTTTTGGAGCGCATATTTCGAGGCGTCCGAATCGGGCGAGGAAGAGGAAGATATAGAGGCCATTGAGGCTAAATGCGTGGCCATCCCGCACAAGAGCGAGCTCGACCTCGGACCAGCACTGGCGGTGCGGTTTGCCGACCAGCACATGCCAGAGTCCTCCGGCAAAGTCCGCGAGATCTTCAGCCGTTCCGGAGCCTATGCGCGGTTCAAAGATCTTCTCCAGCACCACGACATGCTCCAGCAGTGGTATGACTACGAGAACGCTGCCATGCATAGCGCCGTGCGCGAGTGGTGCGAGGATCACGATATCCCGCTCGCCGGCTAGCCGAGTGCCGACTCTTGGGGACACAACAGAGTTGCGCCGACTCAAGACCGGGCGCCGCTGGTTGACGCCGGGAACACCCTTGATCCGGAAGGGACGGGTAAGAAGACCCCGCCCTCGGTTAACGGATTGAGCCAGTGTCATTCCCGGCACAATGCTCAATCACACGCCGCACATGATGGGATAAAGATGGCAAACAAGGCGCGCCGGGGGCATAATTGAGTATTGTGTCCCCAAGATTAAGGAGCGATGAGATGTTGCGATGTGCGTGTGTGGTTTCGATGTTGTTGAATGCCGCGGGCGGCGTGGCCCCCGAGCGGGTCAATCTGAAGCCGGCCGACCCGGTTAAGCTCATTTTTGACACGGATATCGGCAATGACGTGGACGACGCCCTCGCCCTCGGCGTGATCCATGCCCTCCAGAGCCGCGGCGAATGCGAACTCGTGGCCGTCACCATCACCAAGGATCATGAGCTATGCGCGGCGTTCGTCGATGCGGTCAACACGTTCTATGGGCGCGGCGGGATTCCCATCGGCGTGACGAACAGCGGCGTGACGCCCGAGGACAGCAAGTTCCTGGCACTGGCGCGCGCCCAGGACAACGGCACGCTCCGCTATCCCCACGGTCTGGCGAGCGGGAAAGACGCACCCGGCGCCGTGACGGTTCTCCGGCAGGCGCTCGCCGCTCAGCCCGACAACTCGGTAGCCATCGCGCAGGTCGGGTTCTCGACCAATCTCGCGCGGCTTCTTGACTCGCCGCCCGACGCTGTTTCGCCGTTGAGCGGGCGCGACTTGGCGGCGACCAAGGTGCGCGTGCTGTCGATCATGGCGGGAGCGTTCGCGCCTATTGACGGCAAGGAACACCGCGAGTACAACGTCGTGATGGACATTCCGTCCGCGCAGAAACTGGTGCGGGAGTGGCCCACGCCCATCGTGTACAGCGGCTACGAGATTGGCGCCGCCATCACGTATCCCGCGGACAGCATCGAGCAGGATTTCAGTTACATAGAGCATCACCCGCTGGCCGAAGCGTACCAGCTGTACATGCCCACTCCGCACGAGCGGCCAACGTGGGACCTCACCAGCGTGTTGTGGGCCGTGCGCCCCGAGCGCGGTTATTTTCGCCTGTCGCCTCCGGGCCGCGCAATCGTCAACGAAAACGGCGTCACCACTTTCCAAGAAACCCCGGACGGGAAACACCGCTACCTGATAGTCGACGAGATGCAGGCCGTGCGCATCCGCGAAGCGCTGTCCCTGCTCTCGAGTCAGCCGCCCCACAAGCGGTAGCCAAACCGTTTCACGCGACGGCGAGGAGCATCTCCCACGGCGCGATGGCTGGCAGCACGAATTCTTTGTAGGGGCCGTCGGCTCCTGCCGCTTCGACTTCAGATTGCGCGCCGCGCATGTCGGTGATTCGCATCACGTCGCCCGCCGTGTGAACCAGCAGGGTCATCCCTTCAGCGGGGTCCATATAGGCGTTCAACAGGGCGACCGCCATCGTATTCTCATGGGGACGGCGAACCCAGAGGTTCACCCGGTGGAACGACGCGACATAGGCCGGAAGGGTGTCCCGCGAAAGCCAACGCATGATAGCCTTTACCTGCGCCGATTTGGACAGGGTCTGAACCTGCTGCCAGGGGTAGTACCCCTCGACGCAAACGCGGCCGCCGCTGCCGTTCTCGAACACTCCCAGACAACAGGGCCCCGTTTCCGTGTACGTGTAGTCCACGCAACGCGACAACGCCTGCGCCCCGTCAGAGGTCGGGCGGAAGAAGTATGCCGGGCACTTCCAGAATGATTGCCGGCCGTTGCGGCGGCGTCCCGCGTAGGGGCCGTTGAGCGGATGATTCGTCATTTCCTCGATGCAGTCCTCGTGGCGCACTTCGACGGTCTCGAATCCGGTCAAGGCGCCGTAACCCAGCGCATTCAGGCGGTCGAGGGCCGGCCCATCGAGATACACGGCGCCCGACAGGAGCTTCTGGAGTTCTTCCTTTGTAAAAGCCATCACCTGTTCGCCGGACAGCGCGGTTACCGTCGCGTGCGCGGCGGTATACGCCGCGGGAAGGCCCGTCGACCAGAGCTCGTTGCAATGCCCCGGGGCCCCGGGGCCTCCGAACCATGCGCCGTCGACGTTCTGCGCCGCATAGGTGTCTTTCACCCAGCCGCTGTGGAGGCCGATCGAGGGGGCGCGTCCTAGCGTCCGGGCGAGCACATCGAGGAAAGGGCGTCCCGCGCGCAGGCGTTTCACAAGCGGCTCGTATTCGTCCAGCGGTTCGTCGTACATGGACAGCACGTTGAACGCGGTGCCGGTGCACCCGCCCGCGATATAGGCCGCGGCTTCGAGAAACGTCGAGTGCGCGCTCTTTTTGAGACGCTGGTACGGAAAACTCTCGAGTTCCGATTCGATGCACTTCACGTATCCGGGCAAAAGCGCGGTCTGGCGTCCGACGTCGTGCGCCTTGTCGGTGATCCCGGCCATGCGCTCGTCCGTGTACGTCCCGCCACCGGGCCGCCACATCACCTCCGCCCGCCCGGGCCCGGAAAGGATGTCCGCCCACGTGTCGAAATCGTAGCCCTCGAAGAACCGGTCGCCCGTCATGAATCCCAGAGGCAAACCGGGTTGGACGTCATGTACGGTCGTCTCGATCATGCGGAACAGATTGCCAATGGTCTCGCGATTGTGTTGCAGGTACCGGCGGCGGAGGTCGAGTTTCTCCGCGACAGGCCCCGACGACAGCGCGGCACTCAAAGACTCGCGCGTGAACGTCTTGCCCGCGCGCTGGCCGAACAGAGCGATGCACGTGTCGCAGAAACACGCGGCCCCGATGGGCATGTGTCCGAAGAGGCGCACGTCATCGTCGATCCAGATGTAGTCGGGTTTTGCCTTCGCCAAGGCCTCGTACACCCGCCGGATATATTCGCGCATGGGCTCGCAGTTGGGGCAGAACGAGCCCCGGCATACCCCGCCGTTGACGTCCGTCATAGGCACGAACTCGCCCGACAGCGAGTTGGGCAGATTCTCTTCGTGGTGGCCGACGGTGGAAAGGATGTTGATGCCCGTGCGGTAACCGCGTGCGCGGGCCATGGCCATGCGTGACTCGAGCAGGGCGATGCGTTCGAACATGACGTCCAGGGGCAGGGGAGGGTGCGTCTCCGATGTGAACAGCGTGATCTCGTCCGTCACCCCGCGATAGCGCTCGAAAAGATCCAGGAGTTCCTGGAACCGCGCCTCGTTCCGGTACGTTGGCACGCCGATACGGAAGCAGATATACGCCTTTTCGATGCCCGGTGTGGAGGCGCCAGCGGCATTTTCGGGCGTCTGCGCCGCCGAAGGCAATCCGGCCAGGATTGACGCCAAGGGACCGCTTACCATACCCATCTTGAGAATTCCTCTCCGTGTGAAGCGCATATGAACTGTCCTTTCCCCGCGCTGAGTCCCCTGCCGAAGGCGCGTTAACCATAACGCCGAGCCGGCATCATCATGGGCAATGTGGCCGCGGCAGTCAAACCTTCTTCCTGCATTCGTCTCCCCTGCGGCGCGTTTCCCAATCCCTTTACACCCTTCCTGCCCCCGCTGTGGCATGGTTTCCTGACCATGCCACTGTCACGACCGAAGGTCTCCAACACCCGAAAGAACCAACGGCGCGAGCATATGTGCACGCCCGTGTGCCCATCTAACCGGTGCGCAGCCCCGGCGGGCCGCGGCGATTCAGGGGCCGGTTGGAAAACCGGCCCTCCGTTGCGCGGACCCCGGGATGGACCCCGGAAGGGGTGACTACAGGCGACAGGCCGAGCGCCGGGTTTACCACGTCTACCGAGTCCATCTTTATGGACTCCGTCCAGTCTCCGGGCGGCTTGCCGCTTGCGTAGAACGGCCAATTGGCCTACCTTTCCAGGAAAGACCCCCTCTCGCTGTCACATTCCCGGCGCGGCGAGAGACTATAAGGCAGACGAAGGAGTTTGGCCGTGCTGTTTGCCCTGAAACACGACGATGCGCGTTTGGTTAAGCGGGTCCTGGCTGGCGAGCGGGAAGCCTATGGTGCGCTGGTACGGCATTATCTGCCGGCGGTTCACGCCGTAGGGCGGGCGCGAACGGGGAGTTTCGCCGAGGCCGAGGACATCGCTCAGGAGGCCTTCCTGGCGGCCTATACCGCTCTCGACACGCTCCGCGAACCCGGCAAGTTCGGTCCGTGGCTGCTGCGCATCGCCCGCAACAAGGCCAACGACTGGCTTACGAAGCGCGCGCGCGAAAAACGCCTGAACGCGGGCCTCGAGGATGCCGCCGAACCCTTCGAGGATGCCGCTCGCGAACTGGAGGTCCGGGAAATGCGCGCGATGCTGCGCCGCCGCGTCGAGGAATTGGACGAAGACTTCCGCGAGGTCCTGTTCATGCACTATTTCGCGGGGGTGAAAACGCGGGAGATGGCCCAATTGCTCGAGATATCCCACGAGGCGGTCCGGAAACGCCTGCAACGGGCGCGCGAAGCCCTCGGCAAACAGTTGCTCGACGAACTGGGCCGCGACCGAGACTCCGAGAAGGCGCTCGAGAAACGGGCGCTGACGATCATCGGGGCCGTTGCGGGGGCGTCCGCGGGCTGGCAACGCGCGAGCGCGGAGGCTGGAAGCGCGGCATCGGCGGGCACGGGGTCCGCCGGCACGGCCGCCACAACGTCAGGAATGACCATAGGGGGTCTGCAGATGCTCATGGGATTTTTATCGTCGAAAGCGGGGATAGTCCTCGTGGCTGCAGTGGCGGTGGCCGGCGGCGTGGTCGGGGTCGTGAGTCTCCAAAACGGCGGGGACGCGATACCCCCGACAAATCGCCCAGCGCTGGCCGCGCAACCGGCTGAACAGGAGGGGATTACGGATAGCGCCGCGCCGCTTCCGCAACGGCAGCGCATGGCTTCCACGGTTGAGGCGGGTGAGCCGAAGGCGGCAGCCCAGAGCGCGGCCGTTAAGCAGCCCACCGGCCCCTACGGCATTGCGGGTAAGGTGGACAAGCCCGGTGCAACGGTCCGGCTCGAGCGGGTGGACATCTACGGCTACGAGTGTGAGCCCGAGGATGCCGTTGTGATGTCCACGACGGCAGACAAAGACGGGGCGTTTCTCTTCGAAGATATTCCAAGCGGATGGTATGTTGTGGAGGCATATACGGTGGATGCCTTCATCGCGGCAAGGGCGCGCCCCGATACGTACAGTCCCGAACCCTATCTGGATGTGGTGTTGCTGCCCGGAGCGCCTGTGCGGGGCCGGGTAGCGGACGAGTCGGGGCGTCCGGTTTCGGGCGCCGCGTTATACGTCCAGGCGTACGACAAGGAACCTGGTGATCTACCCCTTCCCGAAACCACGGCTGCCCGAATGGTCACGGATGGCGAGGGGCGGTTTGCATCGATCCCCCTCTGGCCGGGGCAGTGGAAATTCCTCGTACGCGCGGAGGGGTATGAATCGCTGCTCAGCGAGTTCATTGGAGCAGGCAGCGAGGACGTTGAACTCACGCTCGCAAAGGGCCGCGCGATTGCGGGTCAGGTGGTGGACCATGCGTCCCGCACGCCTCTGGCGAAGATACGGGTGCGCGTGGAGTCGAAGATACTGAAGCGTGACCAGTTCTACGCGACGAGCGATGACGGTGGCGCATTCAGCGTCGCAGGCCTTCGCGCGGGCGAGTATACGGCGGTGGCCGACGACCCCGAATGGATCTCATCGGGCGGGCCGGTAGCGTTTAATATGAAGGATGGTGAGGAGGCCCCGGCTCTCGAAGTCCCGGTCATGCCAGGCGCCCTCGTGATGGGACGCATCACGGATGCCGACTCGGGCGAAGGCCTTGCAGGCGTGAAGATCTACACCTACCCGGAACCGCAGGAGATCGTGCGGCATCGCGAAGCGTTCACCGACGCTACGGGGGGCTACGTCCTGACAGGCCTTCCCTCGGGAAGTTACGCGGTCCGCTGGAGTCCCGTCGAGGGCTATTCCCGTCCCTACAACGAGAAAAACGCCAAGGAACTCCAGGTCGTGGCTGGCCAGACGGTTTCCGGCGTCGATTTCTCCCTCTCCCATGGCATCCGGTTAACGGGCAAGGTCGTAGATGCCGAGGGGCAGCCGGTGCCGCGGGCCAAGATCAACTGCGTAATCGGTCAAGACTACCGCGACTATGTCGGCGCCGACAAAACGGGCCATTTCCTGCTGGCGGGATTGCCTCCTACCGACAGGCTGGAAGTCATTGCCCGCAAACATGACCGAATCAGCGCCCCTGTCGGTCCGCTCACGGTGAGCCTGGAAGGCAACGAGCCGCTCACCATTCCGTTGGGACCCGCAGGGGCGATCAAGGGCACGGCACGAGACGCCGCCGGGCGGCCCCTGCCGAAGGCGGAAGTCTATGTGGAGCACCAGGAAGCCCGGCAGTTGGGATGGGATTCGGAACGCACCAACAACGCCGGGGAGTTCTCGTTCTCGGGGCTGCTCCCCGGCCCGACGACCGTTTCTGTTATTCCGAGGAATACTGATCTCAACGCGCGCACCGAATACAAAGATATCGTGGTGCCTGCTGGCGGGACCGTGGAGAACCTCGAGCTGATTTATCAGCCTCCGGGCGACCCCAGCCAGACCGGCGTGATTGCGGGACGCGTGGCGGACAAGACCGGCAAGCCCATCGAGCGCGCGGAAGTCCACATCTTCCGGCAGACCAGAGAGGTGGCGACAGGGGCCGATGGGACGTTTGAAATTACGGGGCTCCCCGACGGCACGCACGAACTGCAGGTCTGGCATCCCCAATACAGCGTCGCATACGTCAAGGACGTGGCGGCGGGCACGCGAAACGTCTTCGTTACGCTGCTCGGCCTCACGGAAGTCCATGGCACGGTCATCGATGCAGTCACGAAGCAACCCATAACGACGTTCTACGCGTACGAGCGGGACGATGAGCTCTCCCGCATCACGGGCCAGATGAAAGAAGACGCTCAGCGGTTCCAGGATGAAGAGGGCCGGTTCAAGCTCGAGTGCATCCACGTGCGCGATTCATTCATTTACACCTGGGCTGACGGCTACACGTGGCAGAAGACCAGGATCAGCGTTACGTCGGACCAAGAGCCGTTGACCGGCGTCGTGATCGCAATGAAACGGGGAGCCATCATTGAGGGTGAAGTAGTGGATCCCGGCGGCGCTCCTGCTCCTGGGGCGATGCTGTTCACGGGCGCGCTGCCTCACACGGTGCAGCGCGGCGAGCGCAACGTCGGCTATGCCGATGCACAGGGCCGGTTCCGCCTCGACACCGTCGAGCAGAGCGTCCGCTGCATCTCCGCCGCGAAGCCGGGATACGGACCGGGCTTCACGCTGGTGTCGCCCGTAGGCGGCCAAACGCAACGGGTCACCATCGCCCTGACCGGCGGCGGTGTCTTGAAGGGTATGGTTAACACAGACAATATTCCCGGCGAGCCATACCACATTGGCGTGGACGTCCGTCATCCTTTCGAGCCCGCGTTAGGTGAATCCGGGGTGAAAGTCAACCCGGACGGGACCTATGCAATCGCCGACTTGGCTCCGGGCGAGATTCTGGTCCGCGGGATGGCATGGTTCAGCACGGCGGACGGGCAGAATGCGCATTATGCCGCATACAAACGCGCCCTGATAGAAGCAGGCAACGAAACCGTTGTGGACTTCGATTTCTCGCAAGGAACCGCATCAGTGGAAGGTCTGGTCACGATTGACGGCGAGAAACCGGCGCGCGGATGGGTTACCTTGGGCAAGCAGTGGCATGCCGGCGGCCGCTTGGACGAGTCCGGCCGCTATCGCCTCGATGGGCTCCAGGCGGGCGAAGTGGTTCTCCTGATCGAGGCGAATGCCGGGGAAGCTCCATCCAGGCGCCGCCTCGAGACCATCCAGGTAAAGGCGGGCGAAAACAGGAGGTATGACGTGGACCTGACGGGCGCCGCCTCGGTCAGGGGAACGGTCACTGGCGCCGCGCCCGGGATGCGCGTCAGCGTATATCTCCTGCAGGGATGCCATACCTGGCCCTCGGTGCCCTGGAACGTATCCGATTATGCCATGGAATTCCTTATC
This sequence comes from Candidatus Hydrogenedentota bacterium, assembly GCA_035416745.1. NCBI lineage: Bacteria > Pseudomonadati > Candidatus Hydrogenedentota > Candidatus Hydrogenedentota bacterium. Next base: position 14,720 of record DAOLNV010000019.1, read on the forward strand.
AAAGGCGTTGACGTGAACGAGGATGGGACGTTTTCCATGTCATCCTTCGATGCGGGCGAATACACCCTCTGCGCAACCGCCCTGATCCCATCGGGAGGCGGAATCGGCTCTGAAGCGGACTGCGTCGCCATGCCCTGCGCGATGGCCTATATCACGCTGGAAGAAGGCGGCGAGACGGTGGTCAATCTCCAGTTGCGGTGAAATAAGAGCAGCATCACGTCGCGTCATCGTGGTGCAGCGCGGGTTTGCCCTCCGCGCCGTGGCGTGTTAGCCTGACGGCGTCCCATTGGCGATGAATCGCGAACCTGGCGCAATTCGGAAGGCAATCAAGGAGGAATCGATCCCATGAAACGCTCGTTTTGCCGCAATCTGTTGCTTGTTACGGCAGTAATCATGCTGGCGGCCGGCACGGCTTTCGCTCAGCGCACGGAACTGAGTTTCCCCGACATCGAGGGCTATGTGACACTGGCATGCGACCTCCACTCGCACACCGTGTTCTCGGACGGCTCGGTATGGCCATCGATGAGGGTGGACGAAGCGTGGCGCGACGGCCTCGACGTGCTGGCGATCACCGATCACATCGAGTACCTGCCCCACAAGGATGACATAATCATCAACTTCAACCGGCCGTATGAGATCGCGAAACCGGAGGCCGACGAACAGCATATTGTCCTGATTCGAGGCGCCGAGATCACGCGCGACGAACCCCACGGCCATTTCAACGCCATCTTCCTCGACGACCCCAAAGCGCTCGATGTCGAGAACGAAAAAGACGCCGTCCGCATCGCCAACGAGCAGGGCGCGTTCGTGTGGTGGAACCACCCCGAATGGAAGCGCAAAGGAGACACGGCGTGGAGCGACATCCAGGCCGAGTACATCAAGCTCGGATGGATGCAGGGCATGGAGGTGTTCAACGGCGGCGACTATTATCCGTCCGCGCACAAGTGGTGCCTCGAACACAAGCTGACCATGCTGGCCAACACGGACATTCACGGCCCTGTCTCCGATTACTACAATGCGGCAGCGGGCAATCATCGGGCTATGACGCTCGTGTTCGCGCAAAACAACTCGCCCGAAGCCATCGAGGAAGCGTTGCGCGCCCGGCGCACCGCCGCTTTCAGCCGCAACGTGCTGGTGGGCGAAACCCAATGGGTCGCGCCCTTGTTCAAACAGTCGATCGCCGTGCAGCACCCGGACGTCGCGCTGAAAAACAAGACGGTGTTTTACGTGGGCATCCACAACTCCTCGCCCGTCACCTTCAACCTGAAGGCCAAAGGCGGGGCGCCGGGCGTGGCGTTCCCGGGCAGGGTGAGCCTGCCCGCCGGCAAAACGGCTCTGTTGCGGCTTGAGGGCAGCGGCATCACGGAAAGCGGAACTCGCGCCGTGCAACTGCCCTACGAGGTCGAGAACATCTGGATCGCACCGGACCAGTTCCTGCCCGTCACGATCGACCTGAACGTCACGTTCCAGGCGGAAGGATGAGGTCTCCCGGCTAATCCCGGCACAATGCAATCCGTCCGGCCGGGCCAGACGGTCCGCTCGGACGGATTTCTCCTTTTGTGGCGGAGAAACGCCGCTGGCCCATTGACACGTTTTCCTCGCGGATCTAGGCTGGAGTCAGGCCATATCGGGCGCAAGCCGCGGAGGTGGACGCCATGAAACCCAGCATTGACGGCACGTCGTTCGGCAGCATCACCGTCGACGGAGAGACCTACGACCACGACATCGTGATTCGACTCTCGGGCAAGGTCAAGAAACGGAAAAAGAGCCTGTCCAAAGAAGAAACCGGCTCTTCTCACATGGTATCGCGCGGCGAGGCCGAACACATCTACGACACCGGCGCCGACCTGGTCATCATCGGTTGCGGCCAGAACGGCGCGCTCGACCTCTCGCCCGAAGCCTTGACCTATTTCCACAAACACGACTGCATAGTGGATATGCGGCCCACCCCCGAGGCCGCCGCCGCGTGGAATTCGGCCGAGGGCAAGGTTGTCGCCATGTTTCACGTGACCTGCTGACGGCCCGCGCCGATTGACTCCGCCGGCCGCGATTCCTATCCTATCGGTGTAGAAGTCAGGAGGAACGACGGATGAGATGCTTAAAAATCGCGGCTCTTATGCTTGCGTTTATGTCTGCGTTTGCCAGCGTATCCGGATGCAACACGATTCGGGGTATGGGCAAGGATATCGAAAAGGGCGGCCAAGCGATTCAGGACGCCGCGAAGTAACCTCAACAATTCCCGCCCTTCGGCTTTCGCCTTTTGACGCGCGTGGATGCACGAGAAATGGGGGCCTGCGATGATACGGCTGAGAACGATTGCGCTGGCGATGACCGTCGCCGCCGTGGCAGTGACCGGGTGCAACGCAATGGGGGGTACGCGGGTCAAGTCCGTTACGCCGTCCTGGGGTGCGTACGGAAACCTGCTCCTGAGGGTATACCACGGCGGCGGAAACCCAAGAAGCGTCGAAATGCGGTTCTATCTCGACGGGACCGCGCTCGGACAGCCTCAGAGAATCCGCCGGGGATGTCCGTCTCTCAGAAATGTCATCTACGCCATTCGAATCCAGGTCCCTCCCGGAGAACATGTTCTGCGGGCGGAAGTTGCAGGACAGGATATCGCCGCCGAAAAGAAATTCACCGTGGACGACGCCGCAACCGATTTTTACGGTCTCGTCACCTACGAGCAGCAGGGCAAAGACGTACCAAAACTCGAACTCCAATTCGCAGCCACCCCCCTGATCGGCTTTGTGTGACCAGACGAGGGTTTGCCCCCCGGCCGTAGAGGGACAGCGGTCAGATTGGGACTTCCCGCTCAGATATTCCATGGGCCCCTACGAGCCAAATTCTTTCCCCTGTCGCTAGAAGCACGGTTTACTATTTAATGATTATTTGCTATTATTGGGTCCAGTCGCTAATTTCCTGGTGGGTGTGTAGTGCCTCTTCGATGGGCTCGTAAATCTCCGTTGAAAATGTATTCCTGTTCAGTTTTTCGTGAAAGCGTGGTAAACTCCCCACTATGAAGTCCATGCCTTGCAGGAACCGCAAATACTCATCCCAGCCGGTAGCTGGGATCGGCCGTTGGACCTTTGCCGAGTTTTTTGCTGGCATTGGGCTCATGAGAATGGGACTGGAAGCCGCCGGATGGACTATCGCATTCGCGAATGACATTGATGAAGACAAGCAAGCAATGTACGATGCGCATTTTCGCGACGCGTCCGACCACTTCATTCTTGAAGATATCCACAAACTCGATGCGCGCCGGGTCCCTACAGTTACTCTGGCTACGGCGTCTTTTCCTTGCACAGATCTCTCCTTGGCCGGAATGCGTCGAGGATTAGGAGGCCGTCACTCATCGGCATATTGGGGTTTCATTCGCATCTTGGCGGAACTAGAGGCCAGACGGCCGCCAATTGTCCTGCTCGAGAACGTCACGGGTTTCCTCACGTCGCATCACGGGAGAGATTTTCACGATGCCCTGTTGGCCCTGAATCGGCTGGGGTACGCAGTCGATGCGGTCGTTCTCGATGCGGAGAGATTTGTCCCTCAAAGTCGCGCGCGACTCTTCGTGATAGGGTCTCAGATTAACACGGGCGAGTTGCAATGCCCGCGAGAGTCTCCAGGTTTCTATCAATCGACTCTCAGGCCCAGGGCATTGGCTGATTTCATCTTTGCACATCCGGATATTGCCTGGGAGTTGCGAGCTCTGCCCGAACCTCCGCGTCGAGAAATGCAACTCACAGACATTCTTGAAGATCTGCCTGAGACATCCCCGTTTTGGTGGAGCAAGTCTCGAACAGAGTACCTTTTGAGCCAAATGAGTCCTAAACATCATGCAGAACTGCAGAGAATGAAATCAGGCTCTTCGTGTACTTACGGCACGGTATTCCGACGTGTCCGAAACGGTCGCTCCATGGCCGAACTTCGGACGGACGGTATCGCGGGGTGTTTAAGGACGCCGCGAGGCGGAAGTGGACGGCAAATTGTGGTGAAGGCGGGGCACGGAAACGTGAGAGCACGTTTGCTAACCCCCAAGGAGTGCGCTAGGCTCATGGGCGCGGATGGCTTTTGCATTGAGGCGTCTCTTAACAAGGCTCTTTTTGGGTTCGGAGACGCCGTGTGCGTTTCCGCGGTGACGTGGCTCGCCGAGAATCACCTGAACCCCCTTGCAGCAGAGTTGCTCGGCTCGAAGCAGCATGCTGCGATAGGCGGAGCAGTTTGATGACCGGAGCACGAGAGAAAGACGCGACGCTCAATCAGGCCCTATATGACTTTGCGGCGCAAAACGGAGTGGCCAGTAAGGGCCCCCTTTCCACTGTTCTCATATTAACGCGCACTGTGCGCAAGATGACTCCTCCGTTTCAAGAGAATGACTTCCTTTCGCCAAAGAAGGGTCAGGTAAAGGGGCTTGGGGGTTCCGCAATCAAGGCGATTCTCAAGGATTACGGAATAACTCAGACTCTTTCTAGTGAAGGAGGAAGAACCAGCCGAGGCAGCATTGGTTTGATGGCCGCCTATGTGAAATTCTTGAACAACCTGTATGCCAGGAGTCTGCTAGATCTTGACAAGATCGAGCCTTGGTGGATAGACAGGGTTCGGGATTTCTTCGCGTCGAAACCTCTTAAGGTCAAGATAGATGCTTCAACATCACATCGCCAGCTCGTCAGCGAACTTATGGCAGCTGCTCTTGCACGCCAGGAGCAGTGTCCCGGAACAATGATTGCCGGAGCCGTAATGCAGCACTTGGTGGGAGCCAAGCTATCAATTGCGCTCCCATCTCTAACCATCGAACATCACGGATCTTCGGTTGCCGACGAATCCTCTGGCCGTAATAGCGACTTCTGCGTCGGAGATACCGCAATCCATGTAACCACCGCGCCAACCGAGCATCTCATCCAAAAGTGCTGTCAGAATCTGGCGGCAAATCTCAGACCACTCATTATCACTGTCAAGGGTGGTGTCGAAGGCACGTACTTATTGGCCAAGAATGCAAGAGTCGCCCATCGCATAGATGTTTTGGATATCGAACAGTTTTTGACAACGAATATCTATGAATGGACCCGTTTTCAAGGTCAACAGCGTCCCATATCGGTGCGCGACCTCCTCAAGACTTACAATGAGATCGTGCAGGAATTTGAGAGTGACCCGCGGCTATTGATCGCATTGGGCTAGAATGGATGGACCAATTCTCCCAAGCCACACGCAGCTGGATAATGAGCCGGGTGGCCTCGTCTGATACATCTGCCGAAGTTGCGGTGCGTTCGATATTGCACAGAATGGGGTACCGATTCCGCCTTCACTGCAGAAACTTGCCAGGCAAACCGGACATTGTGCTGCCGAAGCATCGCGCCGTCGTCTTTGTCCACGGTTGTTTCTGGCATAGGCACGCAAGGTGCAAACGCGCGACTGTTCCAGCCAGCAATCGCACGTATTGGCTTCCCAAGTTTCGGCGAACGGTCGCGAGAGATAGAACCAATCGTCGACTCTTGAGAAGACTGGGATGGAATGTCGTCATCGTATGGGAGTGTGAATTGACCAAACCCGACAGCTTGGCCACGCGCTTAGCTAAAAGAATTGGGACAAAACGAGACTATCCAGCACAGGGCCGCTAGGCAGCAACCGGAGCAACACAATCAGCTCACTGTATATTGACCGCATCCCCCACGGCGAACGAATAGAGGTCGGCGTTTTGCAGGACGAAGCGCAGGCAAATGGGCTCCGGCGCGACGGGCAGCGCGTTCTTCCCGCGCCACGTCACCACCTGCTCCACGTGGTCCCCGGTCAGGGGAGCGCAATCGGATGCGGTGTAGCCGGGGAGGACGCCGCCGGAGGCATCCAGGACCTCGACGCGGAGGAAACCGTCTCCCGTGGCGGCGTAGTTCACGCGCAGGGGTCCGGAGACCTTTTCGAGGGGCGGGGTGGTAAGCGTTCCCGGTTCACCGCCGGCGTGCATCGACGCAAAACCGTCTTTGCGCAGCGTGGCGAGCCCGATAGCGGCGTTGGCGGACTCCTGACCGTGGGTGGCATCGAAACCGCCGTAGAACAGCTTGATCCTGTCTCCTTCGGCCAGGGGATGGTTCGGCGTGAACAACATGCCGTCGTCCCATGAGCCTTCGGCTCCGAGGGACAGGATAGGCGGGCGAGGCTCGTCCTGCCGCCGCCAGTGCACGCCGTCCCGGCTGCTCACCAGCTCGACGAAGATCGGGCCGTCGTTCTGGCCGTCCGTGATGCGGAATATCCAGAGGAATCCCAGGTACATCGTTTGGTAAGCGAACCCGCAGAGCCCGTAGAAATCGGTATGCGCGCCCCTGACCGCCGAGTCCGCGGCCCAGCGGTCGTCGTATTCATCGGGCGTCAGGATGAGCGTGCTGCCGGGCCAGGATTCGAAGATGCCGGTGGCCGAGAACCCGACGCAGCGCCGGCGGAATCCCCGCACCTCCTCGAATTTCTTGGGGTAGCCGAGATAGCGCTCCTCGAGGGGATCCCATACGAAGTTGCCGACGTCTCCGGGGCTGTCCACGAGCACGGGATTGACGGGGCACTCGGTCCAATGGATGCCGTCGGGCGACCATGCTCCGCGATACCCCGTAACCGTGCTCACGGGCGGCGTGCGGCCGTATTCGAAGTACAGCATCTTGTACCGGCGTTGCGGATCAGGGTCCCAGGGCGTATGGAGCACCTGGGGGTTGTGGTTCTCATGGGTGAGCTGAAACAAGATGTTGTTCTCGGTCGAACCGTTGAAATCGGTGAGGCTCAGGGCGGGTTTCGTCCATTGGATGCCGTCGCCGCTGGTCGCGTAGAGCATGCGGTAGCTGCCGTCGTACGAGTGGTACCACGCGCGGTAGCCCTCTCCGTTTTCGTTAGGCAGTACGGTGCCGTAGAGGTAGACGGCCTTGCCTTCCCAGGGCTTGTCCGCCCGCATGACCGGGTTCCCCGCGTATTTCTCGAAGGCATGGTAGACCCGGGTGAGGCTGGTGCTCTCCGCAACAAGGTAATCGTCGACAAACAACTGCCACGGACCCGTCAGGTCCCCCAATTGCCCGGCTGCGTGCGCGGCTGTCGAAATGAGCGCGAGCGTCATGACCGTGATTGCGGCAGACCGCGCTCGCTGAAATCGCGAATGGCCGCTGTTCCGATGTTCAGTTTGTGAAGTCTGCATGGCGTTCTCCTTGGTTCCCGAGGGACTCATGGGAACCGCGCGGAGTGTGTAGGGCAAGCGTTGCGTGCCCGCTGACAAGCCGCGCTCGCGGGCGCCGCTTCCCGCGGTTCCCCATGCAGCGCCTGGCTGTTCATGTCTTTTCCTGCCCCTCTCTGACTATGGAGACCGTGCGGCCGTCAGAGCGGCGCGCTCACAGAAGTCACTGTCCCAGCAGCGATGCCACAACGCCTGGCAGCTCGCTCAGGGATGCAACGACGGCGTCCGGCCTCACGCTCTCGCGCGCGGGTTCTCCGGCCATGTTGGTCCAAACGCCTTTGACGCCGATTCTCTGCGGCCCGGCCACGTCCCATTCGAGGTTATTGCCCGCCATCACCGCACGGCCGCGCGGTATGCCGAGCCGTTCCAGTGCGGTACCGTACATGATTGCCTCGGGTTTGCCCGCGCCGAGCTCGCCCGAGATAACAACAGCTTCGAAGTGAGCCCCGAACCCGGCGCACTCGATCTTCTTCCGCTGAAGGGCCGCGAGACCGTTGGTCACGAGCGCGAGCCGGTATTGCCGCGCCAGGGTCTCGACCGTCGGGATAGTATCATGAAACAGGGCGAAGCTTGCCCAGCATTCCTCCTGAAACATTGCGGCGAGCTCTTTGGCGAGGGGCTCATTCTTCACGCCGTGGTCCGCCAACGCCCTGCGCCATGCCTCGCGCTGATAGCCGTGTGCCCACGGCCGCATCCGCTGCATGGGTTCCCCTGCTCCTTCGAAACCCGCCCACAGACCCTCGCTGGCGCTCAAACCTATCCGCTCGAAATACCTCACGAACTCGCATTCGGCCCACAAACGCCGCGCATGCAGCTTGACGGATTGAGTCAGGGCCTCGGGCTCGATGTCGCATTCAGCCCATGCCGCCGCGCACGTAGCGAAGAAGGCCTCCTCGAGCACCTCGCGCTGGATAACCAGCGTGTCGTCCAGGTCAAGGAGCACTGCGCATTCGCCCATACGGGGTCGGTCCCTTCGATGTTTCTGTTTGCTCGTGCCGGGCAGTCTTTCAGCGGACCACGATCATGCACACCGGAGGGTGCGCGCGCAACGTTTCTTCGCTCACAGCCGCGCCTTGAAATGGTATGTGCCCGAGCCCACGTCGAACGACGGCGCCGACCCGTCCCCTGTCGCAGGGGCGACGCCGGCGGCGGTCGCGGCAGGCACGCCGCTTTCCAGGAGCTCCGTCCCTGCATTCACCGGTAATACGACGCGCGCGGTAACGCCAACCGGAACGGTCACGTCGAGATGGAGATTTTCTCCTTCCACTCGCCACGCGGCCCGAATGAGGCCCCGTACCGAGCTGTAGGAAGCTTCGGCCCATTCGAGTCCAGGTTGTGGCGGACCCGGCGCGATGATAACCCGGTTGCACCCCACGGCGTCCGGCGCGGGACGAATGCCCGCGACATGCTTGAAGAACCACTCGCTCACCGAGCCGAACATGGGATGGTTGTTTGAAAACGTGTTGTCGCTGCCCTCCCAGTGTTCCCAGAGGGTCGTGGCGCCGTTTTCAATCATGTAGCCCCAGCCGGGGAATGCTCGTTTGCCGGCCATCGCGCAGGCGGCGTCGTGACGGCCCATCGCGCTCAACACGTCCAGCACGTACTTGGTGCCGAAGATGCCGGTCGAAAGGTGGCCGTCCCGCGCGGCAATGTCGTTGATAAGGACATCCAATGCGCGCGCGCGGGCCGAATCGGGCACGAGGTTCATGTAAAGCGGGAACGCCTGCGATGCCTGGGTGCCTGCCCCATACCGGCCGGTTTCGGGCTCGAGATAACGGCTGTTGAACGCTGCGGCAATCTTCGCGCCCAAGGCGTCGTACCGCGCCGCATCGTCTTTCCTGCCAAGCAGCGCGGCAAACTCGCGGGCAAGCGCGACGTTATACGCGTAGAACGCCGTGCCAGTAAGCTCCGGCTTCTCGACAAGGCTCTCGTGGTCGCTGATGCCGCCGACATAAATGTGCTCCGGAGCGTTCGCTTCGATGAGTTCGAGCCATGCCTTCACGCGCTCGTACTGGGCTTCTATCAGGCGGCGGTCTCCGTAGTATTGGTGTAGCTGGCGCAGGAGCAGCGGATGCGCCGTGCCCCAGCCGATCGGGCCAGACCCGCCCCCCAATCCCGCGTCCGCGATACCCACGAAAGGCGACGTTTCCGTGAACCCTCCGTTAGGCCTTGCCGCATCGGCCAGATCCTCGACGGCCTTCGTGTAGAACCCCGCCATGTTGAAATTGAAGATCAAGGCCTCGCTCGATGCGACGATGTCGCCGCCGTATCCGAACTTCTCCCGGTGCGGACAATCAGACTGCACGCTGAACAGGTTGCTCAGGAACGTGCGGAGCGTGACGTCCTGGATCTGGTTGTAAAGATCGTTTCCGCACCGGAACGTGCCCGCCGGCTCGACGGCCGAGTACATAACAAGACCTTCCAGATTCTCGAGCGAAAGCGTGCCTGGAAATCCCGTCACTTCAACGTAACGAAATCCGCGAAACGTGAACCGCGGAACGTACGTCTCGACGCCGTCTCCTTTGAGAATGTACACGTCTTCCTGCCACGCGGTCGCCGGGCGTTTGGAATCGGGCGGGCGCTCGCGGTTCTTGATTTGCCCGCACACGGCCGTCATGGGATTCAACGTGCCGTCGTCGTGCAGCAACTCGCCGTAACGGAGCGCCACGCGCGTCCCTGCCGGTCCTTCAACCCGCAGCCGCGCAAGGCCCGCGAAATTCTCCCCCATATCGAAAATGAATGTTCCCGGCGCGGGCTCATGTACGGAGGCGGGGCGAATCGAACGGCCAACCTTGATCGGCGGCGCCATCTGGGCAACCAGCGGACCAACTTCTGAGGGGGCCTCCATGACGCCCTCCCATCGGGAATCGTCGAATCCGGGAGCGTCCCAGCCCGGCTGCTCGAGACGCGCATCGTAGACCTCGCCCAAATACACGCTGTTCCTCACGACAGGTCCGGCGCCGGCTTTCCAGCTGGCATCAGTCACGATGCGGTCCCGCGTCCCGTCCGCATACTCCACCTCGAGCTGCAGAATGGCCCGAGGGAGCCCGATGGTGAGGTTCTCGCGAATGTTGACGTGTCCCCACATGAGCAGGGGCAGCGGATTGTACCAGCCGTTGCCCAGCATGATGCCCACCGCGTTCGTGCCCTGCCGCAACACGTCTTTCACGTCATAGACGGCATACAACACGCGCTGCGAAACACTGGTCCAGCCGGGGTCAAGCCAGTGATCGCCCACTTTCGCGCCGTTAAGCCGCAGCTCGTAATAACCCAGCCCGGTAACATAAGCGCGAGCCTTGCGGACCGGCTTCTCGATGCGGAACTCCTTGCGAAACAGCGGCGCGGGACGGTCATCAAACAAGGCTTCCTCGTTCTCGGGAAGCGCCTCGTTGCGCGTGATCCACAAGGCGGACCAGTCATCGTCCGCGAGCAGCCCCGTCTCGAACCATGCCGGTTCGCTCCATGCCGAGACCATGCCCGCTTCGTCCCACACCCGGACCTTCCAGTACACCCGCCGGCGCGCTCCCAGGGCCTGGCCGCCGTAGGGCGCCTGGATGCTGTCCGCGCAGCAAACCCTGCCCGAGTCCCACAAATCACCGGTGTCGCCCTCGAGACGTTCGGCGGAACTCGCCGCCAGGATCCGGTAGGCCGTTTGCGTTTTCCCGCGTGCCTCCGGGTCGACGGATTCGTTTATCCAGCTCAAACGCGGCGCGGCCTTGTCAATCCCGAGGGGATTCTCGAGGTACTCGCATCTCAGGCCCGTGGGCTGCAGTGTGCCCGCCTTAACCCCTGAAGGCAGGTGCTGGCACCCCGCGGCCACCACGATCAACGCCAAAAGTAAACCGATTGCGATACGCCGCATGCACACCTCCGGCAACGAACCCCCTTCCGGGGTCCTCTGTGTCCACCGATGTGGAACCCCGCTTGTTATTGAGTAGGGAGCAGCGTGACCGCCCGCAGGTTCATCACGCCTTCTGCAGGTTTGCTTTTCGGCGTCACGGTCACCGCCAGGACGCCCGGACCGGCGACATCAACGGTCCCGGCGGATTCCGTGGTGAAATCGGACCACGACCCGGTTTCCTTGACCTTGGCCTTCGCGACGGCATCGCCCACGCTGATCTCCAGCGGCGTGCCGCCCGACCCCTTGGCGCACGCGTAGGTCAAGGCCACGGCGTATTTGCCAGGTTTGTCGACCGTGACGTGCCAGGAAACGGTGTCCTTGGGGTCGGTCCAGAAGCCAATGGCGTCTTTCTCCGGTTCGTAGCGCGCCGTATTGCCGGTAACCTGGGCCTGTACCGCCGTCAGAGCGAACGACCCGTCTTCGGCAGCGTGAATAGACATATCAACATCCGGCTCGCCCTCGATCTCGAGCACGACTACTGTAGCGTCCTTGTCAGGCATGTGTTCGGGCACGTCAACGCTGACCGAGCGCTCGCCGGCGCGTGTAACCGCAAGGGCCGCATCCGGTTCCGTAAGCAGATAGGCCTTCTTCACTTCGTTCTTGAGACCGGGTACTTCCAGGACACCCCGCGGCCAATCGAATACGTGCAGATACAGTTTGCCGGGCTTGGCCGTGCAGCGTCCCCATGGCAGGTTCGGGAAGGGGCTTGCCCCCGTCCCGTATATGGACTCGCCGTTGTCCTTCAGCCAGTCCCCCAGGGCGAGCAGGCGCTGTTCCATGATCACGGGGATCCGCCCGTCGGCCGTGGGCCCAATGTCGAGGAGCAGATTGCCGCCGCCGTTACAAATCGAGATCAACATGCGGATCAATTCTGTCGGAGTCGCGTAATCGTCGATTTCCTCGTTGCGGTTATAGCCAAACGATTTGCCGATGCCCCGGCATTCTTCCCACTTGTGCCGGCCGCCGAGGTCCTGGCCCCAACCCACCTGGCCGTACTCCGTGGTATAGAAACCGCCATGCTTGCTGCGGCAGTCTTTTCCCCAGCGATCATTCACCACGACCCGTTCGCGCACGGGCGATTCGTTATACAGCCACGCCAGAAACTCCGTGCTGCGCCACAGGGTGTCGGGGTGGTCCCATTCACCGTCAGGCCACACGATATCCGGTTCGTAACGCAACACAAGGTCTTTCATCTGCGGCAGCATGTGCTGCTCGACATACCGCGCGGGGTCGCTGCGGTAGATCGGGTTGAACCACTCGTACAGGGAGTAATAAAAGCCCATCTTCAACCCGCGCGCCTTGACCGCCGCGGTCAGTTCCCCGCAGAGGTCGCGCCCGGGACCCGCATCCGCGCTGTTCCAGTTCCAGCTCTCCATACTGGGCCACAGGCAGAATCCTTCGTGGTGTTTCGACGTAAGAACGACGTATTTCGCGCCCGACCGCTCGAAGATCTCCGCCCAGTGCGCGGGATTGAACAGCTCCGCACGAAATTGCGGCGCAAAATCGGTATATCGGAAGTCCTCACCGTAGTTCTCAACGTGAAACTTCCAGGTCTCGCCGTTCTTGTCCTGCATATCGTGCCAGTACCACTCGGAATAGCGCCCTTTGGGACCCCACGATGGCACGGAGTACACCCCCCAATGGATGAAAATGCCGAATTTGTCGTTATCGAACCACGCCGGCAGCGGCCGGCTGTCAACGGATTCCCACGTGGGCTCGTATTTCGCCGCATCCTGAGCCCACGCGCTGAATGCCGCCGTGACCACTGCAACCGTCAATACAAGTGCCGTCGTTTGCATTGTCGTCTCCCTCTGCTGTTTCTCAAGAAGCAAGCCGCTCTTTGCCCTGCGCCGTCATGCATCCAGTCTCACCTGCCGCCTACACCGCCTGACCCGGCCAAATCGTGGGGAGCGCAGGCGTGTGGCCCAGCCAGCGGTCAAGCCACGCAAACCCGAAACGCTTAGCACCGGGCGGGAAATTGTGTTCCCCCGGAAACGAGAACATCCCGATGCGGTCGCCCGCGCCAAGCGCATGATAAACCTCCTGTGCGCGCAACACCCGCTCGACCGTGCCCAGGTTCTCGAATTCCCCTTCGGTGCCCTGAAGCATGAGGGGCCGCGGCGCGACAAGCATCATCAGACCGTCAAAATCGCAGGGAATGGGCCTTTCGGGGTCCTCAATGTACGGCGCAAACTTCGGCAGGTAACAGTAGTCTTCGACCGGGCCGCGCTTCTTGTTCGGGTCCTGCGGACGTGACCAGTGGTCGGTATTTCGTTCCCAACCCAGTTCGCCGCAATTACTTATAGCCGCGGCAATGCGCCCGTCGAACGCCGCTGCGCAGAGTGTCGTATGCCCGCCCAGCGAATGGCCTATACACCCGATGCGCGCGCGGTCGACAAAGTCCAGCGTCTCCAACACGTCCACCGCCCGCATGCAGTCCCACGCATTTTTGCCGAACAGCGACCATTCGGGGTGGCGCTTGTAGAACGGCTCCGAATCGTAATGTGTAAACCCCTCAGGAATGCGCTCCCCATCCCCAAACAGGTCGATGCTGATGGTCACATACCCCCACCGGGCGAGTTCCAACCCATAGGCGCGGCTACGCTCCGCCGGCAGCGGAGGGTCTCCGGGCGCCTTCCCGGTCAAACCCACGCATTGGGATTTCCCCGCACCCGCGCTCGTGGGATGCGGGCATACCAGCGCCGGACTCGGCCCAGGCCTTGCCCCTTTCGGAACCAGCAGATACGCCGGCACACGGTCGCCGGGTTCCGACTGAAAGCTCAGATGGTGGCATTCCATCCCCTCGATATCGTCAACCCGGCGCATCTGGACATCGAGCGCGGGCTTCTCCGGCGGAAATGGGCCCATCATCTCGAGCCACGCCGCCCGAATCCCCTCCAAACGGCCCGGCAAATCGTTTGCGACGGTTTGTTGCATGGACTGGGGCTCCTTGGGCTGCCCTGCCGCGGCCGCGAACAATCCCGCCCCCGCAATCCCGCCGGTCAACAAGGCCCGGCGTCCGATCTGCATTCCCCGCGCATGATCATCTTTTTGCATGAACGTGGCTTTCCCCTTGGATACGTCCGTAGCCGGAACAGGTGCACCTGGGCACCACACGATACCGCTCGTATCCTCCCGAATCAAGCGCACACCCTTCCGCTCTCTGCGCTGACCGGGGATTGCTGAGGGGCTGCGGCATGCCCAGGGAATTTGGGCAAGACTTTGATCGTTGGCTCATATGGACTTACAATTGTGGCGCGGCGCTGTATGGGCACGACCCTGTGGGCTGCTCGAGATGCTTGGTTCGTCTCCGAGGGGATCGAGCGTCTTTCCAGTCGTTTCCCGTGGGCGTGGCGTGTGACTGAGCGTTTGTGAGTAGGGTGCACGAGTACAGGGAATCTTATCGAGGAAGCAGACACCATGGAACCCATTACGAACGGGCACCAGCCCAATGAGCCGGTGGATATCGAGACGCGTGAGTGGTTGGAATCACTCGACTTTGTGATTGAGAACGGCGGTCCGGAGCGCGTGCTGCACTTGCTGCAGCATCTGCAGATCCGCGCGGAGGAAGCCGGGATCAAGCTGCCGTTCAGCGCCAATACTCCGTATATCAACACGATACCCGTCAACGCGCAGCCGGCTTACCCGGGAAACCGCCAGCTCGAGCGGCGCATCAAAAGCCTCATCCGGTGGAACGCGATGGCGATGGTGGTGCGGGCCAACCGTGTCGAGGCCGGCATCGGAGGGCATATCTCGACCTTTGCGTCGGCGGCCACGTTGTATGAGGTGGCGTTCAATCATTTCTTTCACGGGCCGGATACGCCAGGAAAGAGCGCGGACCAGGTCTATTTCCAAGGGCACGCCGCGCCAGGGATGTATGCGCGGGCTTTTCTCGAGGGGCGGCTGAGCCGCGAGCGGCTGAACAATTTCCGGCGCGAACTCCAGGATGGCGGAGGCTTGTCGTCCTATCCCCACCCGTGGCTGATGCCGGACTTCTGGCAGTTCCCGACGGTTTCGATGGGTTTGGGTCCGATCATGGCGATATATCAGGCGCGGTTCAACCGGTATCTCGAGGACCGGGGCCTCAAAGAAAACACGGGACGGGTCTGGGCGTTTCTCGGGGACGGGGAATGCGACGAACCGGAATCGCTGGGCGCGATCTCGCTGGCCTCCCGCGAGAAGCTCGACAACCTCGTGTTCGTCATCAACTGCAACCTCCAACGCCTGGACGGTCCGGTGAGGGGCAACCACAAGGTGATCCAGGAACTCGAAGCGATCTTTCGCGGAGCGGGCTGGAACGTCATTAAGGTTATCTGGGGCTCGGACTGGGATCCCCTGCTGGCCAAAGACACGCATGGCCTCCTGGTGGAGCGCATGGGCGAGGTCGTGGACGGCGAATACCAGAAGTACCTGGTGGAATCGGGCCAATACATCCGCGAGAAGTTCTTCGGAAAAGACCCGCGTCTGTTGAAGCTGATCGAGCAGTATACGGACGAGCAGCTCCGGCGGCTGAATCGCGGCGGACACGACCCTCAGAAAGTCTATGCGGCCTACCATGCGGCGCTGAATCACAAGGGCGCGCCCACGGTGATTCTGGCAAAGACGGTCAAGGGGTACGGTCTGGGTGAGAGCGGCGAAGGCAAAAACATCACTCATCAGCAGAAAAAATTGAACGAGGATGAGTTGCGCGACTTCCGGACGCGGTTCGGCATCCCCATCTCGGACGAGGATCTGGCGCTGGCGCCGTTCTACCGTCCGCCGGACGACAGTCCGGAGATGGTGTATCTGCGGGAGCGGCGCGAGGCGCTGGGCGGGTATCTGCCATGCCGCGAGGTGAACGCCGAGGCGATGCCCGCGCCCGAGGAAACCCTGTTCGAGGAGTTTTATAAGGGTACGGAGGGGCGGCCGGTCTCGACAGCGATGGCCTTCGTGCGGATATTGTCCAAGCTGCTGCGAGATAAGCGCATCGGCAAATACATCGTGCCCATCGTGCCGGACGAGGCGCGCACGTTCGGCATGGAAGCGCTGTTCCGGGAGATCGGAATTTACGCGCACACGGGCCAGCTATACGAGCCCGTGGATTCGGCCAGCCTCCTCTACTACAAGGAGGCGAAAGACGGGCAGATTCTTGAGGAGGGCATTACGGAAGCGGGCTCGATGTCGTCGTTTATCAGCGCGGGCACCGCGTACGCGACGCACGGCATCAACATGATTCCGTTCTTTATCTACTACTCGATGTTCGGGTTTCAGCGCATCGGGGACTTGATATGGGCCGCGGGCGACATGCGAACCCGGGGCTTTCTCGTCGGGGGGACGGCGGGGCGGACCACGCTCAATGGCGAAGGCCTTCAACACCAGGACGGCAACAGCCACATTCTTGCGCAGCCGTTGCCGAATCTGCTCGCCTATGACGCGGCGTATGCTTACGAGCTGGCGGTGATCATCCGGGACGGGATCCGGCGGATGTACCAGGAACAGGAGAGTATCTTCTATTATTTGACCGTCGAGAACGAGAACTATCCAATGGTACCCATGCCGGAGGGCGCCCAGGAAGGCATCCTGAAAGGCATGTACAAGTTCAAGCCTTCGGAGAAGAAGGGCGGTAAATTGCATGCGCAACTGCTGGGCAGCGGCGCCATTCTGAATGAGGCCGTGAAGGCCCAGGCGATTCTCGAAGAGGATTTTGGCGTGGCGGCGGACGTGTGGAGCGTCACGAGTTACAAAGAGCTGCGCCGCGATGCCATGGATGTCGAGCGTTGGAATATGCTGAATCCCGGAAAGAACGCGCGGACGCCGTACGTGACCCGGTGTTTGAAGGATACGCCAGGGGTGGTTGTGGCGGCGTCGGATTATATCAAGCTGCTCGCGGACGGATTGGCGCGGTGGGTGCCGCGGACCCTGCTCACGCTGGGAACCGACGGTTTCGGCCGGAGCGAGTCGCGCGAGGCGCTGCGCGATTTCTTCGAGGTAGACGCGCGGTACATCGCGCTGGCCGCGCTGACCGGGCTGGCCCGCGAAGGCAAGCTGAAGAGCGACGCGCTCAAGAAAGCCTTCAAGAAGCTCGAGATCAATCCCGAGAAGGCCAATCCGCTGATTTCGTAAAATACCCGGGCGCGGCGCGGGTTCTGTTGCGCCGGGTATGCAGTGTTCGGCAATACGGCCGGGAAGGAATTGGAAGGACAAAACGATGGCAACGGAATTCACACTCCCTGAACTTGGCGAGAATATCGAATCCGGCAAGGTTACCAGCGTGATGGTCGCCGTAGGGGACACGATTGAGAAGGACCAGCCGGTTATCGAGATCGAGACCGATAAGGCAGCGTTGGAGGTGCCCTCGCCCTTTGGCGGCACAATCAAAGAGGTCCGGGTGAAAGAGGGCCAGGATATCCGGGTGGGGGCGGTGGTGCTGGTTATCGAGGAAGGCGGCGGCGCCGCGAAAGCCAAACCCGCCCAGGCCAGGAAGGCGGAAGAGCCATCCGCGGCGAAAGTCCAGCAGGCGGCGGAACCGGTGCAGGAAGAGCCCGAGACCGCCGAAGAGTTCGATGAGCTTGCCGGGCCGGACGAGTCCGAGACGCCGGCGCCGGCGCTTCGGCAGGCGGGAGCGGGCCCTCTGGCGGCATCGCCGAGCGTTCGCAGACTGGCCCGCGAGATCGGGGTGGACGTGAACCAGGTCGCGGGCTCGGGAAAGGGCGGCCGCGTGACGCCGGAAGATGTGAAGGCCTATGCGCGGCGCATGAACGTGGACGCGGGCGGGGTAGCGCCCTCAGGCCCCGCGAAACCAGCCGCGGCGGCGGCGTCTCCGTTGCCTGACTTCGCCCGCTGGGGCGAAATCGAGCGGCGCGAGATGAGCACGGTGCGACGGCGCACGGCCGAACGCCTGGCGCATGCGTGGGCCACGATTCCCCACGTGACGCAATTCGACAAGGCCGACGTGACGGGGCTCGAGGAGTTGCGAAAACGCTACGCGAAACAGGTCGAAGCGGCCGGCGGCAAACTCACCGTGACGGCGGTGCTGGCCAAGGTGGCGGCTGCCGCGTTGCGCAAGTTCCCGCAGTTCAACACGGCCCTGGATTTCGAGCACGAGCAGCTCGTTTACAAGCAGTATTGCCATATCGGGATTGCCGTTGATACGGATCGCGGCCTGTTGGTGCCCGTGCTGCGCGATGTCGATACCAAGAATCTGACCCAGATCAGCGTCGAGCTTACGCAGTTGGCCGAGCGCGCGCGTACAAAGAAGACGACCCTGGAAGAAATGCAGGGAGGCTGCTTCACGATATCCAATCTGGGAGGGATCGGCGGGACGGCGTTCACCCCTATCATAAACGCGCCCGAAGTCGCGATTCTGGGCGTGTCGCGCAACGTCGTCGAGCCCGTGTACGTCAATGGCGAGTTCCACGCCCGGACCATGCTGCCGCTCAGCTTGTCATACGACCACCGGGTGATTGACGGGGCGGACGGGGCGCGCTTCTTGCGGTGGATTTGTGAGGCCGTCGAGAATCCGTTCCTCCTGTTTCTCGAGGGGTGACCGCGTGCATACGAAAAGCCCTTGGAAAATAAAGTCCAGCCGCCTGGTCTATGAAACGCCGTGGTTGCGGGTGCTCGAGGACCAGGTCGTCCGCCCGGACGGGGCCGACGGCATCTACAGCTACATCGAGACGCGGGTCGCCGTGGGAGCGGTTGCCCTGACCCCGGATAACGAGGTGTACCTGATCGGCCAGTATCGGTATCCGACCCGGCAATACTCGTGGGAAATCGTTGAAGGCGGCGCCGAGCCGGGCGAACAGCCGCTGGCGTGCATCCAGCGCGAATTGCAGGAAGAGGCCGGGCTGAAAGCCGCGAAATGGACGCCCCTGGGCGGCGAAATCCACTTCAGCAACTGTATCTCGGCGGAACGCGGCCTGTTGTTCTTGGCGGAGGACCTGGAAAAGACCGAGGCGTCCCCCGAAGGCACCGAAGTGCTCGAGGTGCGCACCATGCCGTTCGAGGACGCCGTGGCGATGGTGCATCGAGGCGAGATCCAAGACGTATTCAGCATTGTCGGATTGTTGCGGGCACACGCTTTTCTGGCGCGGCGAACGGCTGACTAGCCGTCGATACGCCCGACTTGCTATGCTCACGGTACGTTGGTGCAGGCGGCCCTTAATGAATCAGGGGGAGGAATTGCCGTGAAAACGCGCGCCGTTGCGGTACTCGATGTGGGCAAGACGAACAAGAAGATCCGGTTGTACGACCGCCGGTTTCAACCGTTGGCGGAAGAACGAACGGGTTTCGATGCCAGGATGAAGGACGGCCTCGAAATCGAGCCCACCGAGGAGTTGCTCGCGTGGTTCAAGAAAGCGATGGCGGGACTGGGCAAGACGTATGACATTCGAGCGATTGTCGTCTGTGCGCACGGCGCGACATTGGCTATGCTCGATGCGAACGGCAAGCTGGCGTACCCGGTGATCTCGTACACGAGCGAGAAGGGCGCCGAAATCGAGCAGGAGTTCTACGACACGTTCGGCGCTCCCGAGGAATTGCACTACGACACGTGCACCCCGAACGTCGGGTTCGCCAACTGCGGGAAAGCCCTGTTTTACGTGTTCAAGCGCATGCCCGAGGTGTGGGACAAGGTCGACACGGTCCTCTTCTACAATTCGTATCTCGGGTACGAGCTGACCGGCAACTACAGCATGGAGCCAACGTACCTTGGCAATCACAACTACCTGTGGAACTTCTTCGACGGCACCTGGAGCCAGGTGGCGATCCGGATGGGGGCACACACGCGGTTTCCCGACAAGATGGGAAATCCATGGGACTCGCTCGGCACGGTGAAGCCCGAACTGGCCAAGGCATGCAACCTGCCCGAAGACTGCCTGGTCACCCTGGGGATCCACGACTCGAACGCCAATTTCCTGCCCTATCTGGCCAAGGGGTACGAGAAGTTTATCCTGAACTCGACCGGCACATGGTGCGTGTTGATGAGCCAGGCGCCTACGCCGATCCTGACCGAGACGGAGGTCAAATCGAAGGTCTTCTACAACCTCGACGCATTCAACCGTCCCCTCAAAACCGTCATTTTCCCCGGCGGCATGGAATACGAGAAATTCGGCGCCCTGACCAGTGTGAAAGATGAAAGTTCCGTAGACGGCGTGAGAAAAGTGATCGCCGAGAGGCGCACTTTTGTTGTGCCCGGGGTCATGCCCGCGGCAAGCGCGTTTCCGGGAGTGGATGCGAAGGTGGTAGCGGGCGGCGAGGTGCGTTTGTACGAGGAGTTGGAGGCCGCGGGCGGCGAACCCTATTCGTATCTTGGCCAGGAGTACTATGCGGCGCTGAACGTGAGCCTGGCGTTGGCCACGCGCCAGCTTCTCGAACGGTGCGGCGGCGAGAAGGGAACAGCGGTGTTCATCGAGGGCGGGTTCGCCAACAACAAGCGCTATTGTGAACTGCTCGCCGCGCTCTGCCCGGACTATACCATCGCATTGACCAATCAGGCCGAAGGCACGGCGTTTGGCGCGGCGCTGACCGCATGGATGCTGGCTGACGGCCTGGATTTGACGAGCATCGGCAAGGAATTCGAGATCGAGACGACTCCCATAACGCCCCCTGATTTCGGCGACCTGCGCGGGTATTGGCAGGCATTCAAGGGCCATCTGCAGAATGAGTAGCCGGGCCGCCTAGAGGCAAACCCCAACCTAGTAGGATGAAGGCAATGAGTCAACCGTTGAAGACCCAGGTGGCTGTCATCGGGGGCGGTCCGGGAGGCTACGCAGCGGCGTTTGCCGCAGCCGACCTCGGGCTCGAAGTGACTCTGATCGACCTCGAGCCAAACCCGGGCGGAGTCTGCCTGTACCGGGGCTGCATTCCGTCCAAGGCCTTGTTGCACTGCGCGAAGGTCATCAAGGATGCCGAGGAAGCCGCGCAATGGGGCATTCACTTCGAACGGCTCCGCATCGACCTTGCCCAAATGCGCGAGCAGAAGGATGCGGTGGTCGGCAAGCTGACCGGCGGACTCGGCCAGCTCGCGAAGGCGCGCAAGATTCGATACATGCGGGGGCGCGCGGCATACCAGGATTCAACCACGCTGACGGTGACCGCCGACACCGGCGAAGAGCAGACGCTCGTGTGCAAACAGTCGATTTTGGCGGCAGGTTCGCGGCCTACCACCATCCCCAGCCTGCTGGTGGACTCCCCCCGGATGATGAACTCGACCCGGGCCCTGGAAATCGAAGACTTGCCCCCGACCCTGCTGGTCGTGGGTGGCGGGTACATCGGTCTCGAGCTGGGCAGCGTCTACGCCACGCTTGGGTCGCAGGTAACGCTGGTCGAAATGACGCCGTCCTTCTTGCCCGGCGTCGATGAGGATTTGCGCCAGATCCTGTCCGAGCGGGTGGGCGGCCTGTTCTACAAGAAGCATTTCAACACGCGCGTCGAGAAAATCAAGGAAGTGAAGAAGGGGTTGCGCGTATCGTTTCGCGGCGGCGATGGCAATGCGTTCGCGGAAACGTTTGACAAGGTCTTGCTTTCCGTGGGCCGCACGCCGAACTCGAGCGGGCTCGGCCTGAACACTACCAAGGTCGAGTTGAATGACCGGGGTTTCGTCAAGGTGGACGCGCAGCGCCGCACCAGCGACCCGGCTATCTTCGCCATAGGCGACATCACGGGCGAGCCGATGCTGGCGCATAAGGCATCGCACGAAGGCCGGGTCGCGGCCGAGGTCATCGCGGGACACAATGTGGCCTTCGAGCCGCGCGCAATTCCCGCCGTGGTGTTCACCGACCCCGAGCTGGCGTGGTGCGGCATTACGGAAACGCAGGCGAAGAAGGAGGGGCGGGCGATAAACGTGGCGCGCTTCCCGTGGGGAGCTTCTGGACGCGCGACCACCCTCAGCCGTCCCGACGGGCTGACCAAACTGATCACCGAGCGCGACACCGGACAGGTGATCGGGGTGGGGATCGTGGGGACGGCCGCGGGCGAGTTGATATCTCAAGGGGTGTTGGCCATCGAAATGGGCGCCACGGCCGAGGACATCGGGTTGAGCATTCATCCGCACCCCACGCTGAGCGAAACCGTCATGGAATCCGCCGACATGATTTTCGGGCAGAGCATTCACATGTACCGTCCCAAAGCGAAAAAGGACGAGCGGGCCTGACGCCGGGCGCCAAGGGGGCAATCGTGACAGATCGGGAACGGTTCCTGGCCTGCGTGCTCGGAGAGCCCGTCGACCGGCCGCCGTACTGGCTGCGGTGGGGGCCCTGGGGCACGACCTTGGAGCGGTGGAAACGCGAGGGCGCGGACTTCGGCCTGCTGGGCGAGCCGCGGCTTCTGTTCGAGCCCGAGACGCCCCCCGTGCCTGTGCCGGGAAGTTTCGGCCCGTATCCCCCCTTTGAAGAGACTACCCTCGAAGAGACCGAGGAATGGCGGCTCTTTGTCGATTCGTGGGGCATCACCCGCCGGGTGTTCAAGACCAGGGAATCCATGCCCGAGTTCGTCGCATTCCCCGTCAAGAGCCGCCGCGACTGGCAGCAGTACAGAGAAGAGCGCCTGAACCCCGACGACCCCGGGCGGCTCCAAGGCGAATGGCGCGACGCCTTGGCAGTATGGCCCCAACTCGGGTTCCCCATCCAGATGGGCGAGTTTCCCGACGTAGGCATCTATGGCGGGTTGCGGTGGCTGTTGGGAGACGAGGAATGCCTCGTGGCGTTCTGCACCGACCCCGAATGGGTCCACGAGATCATGGACCACCTGACGTCGCTGTACCTCACCGTTTTCGAGAAGATGGTGAAGCTGGTGCGGATCGACGTCATTCATATGTGGGAAGACATGTGCGGGCGCAACGGGCCGCTCATCTCGCCGCGGCAGTGGGAGGAGTTTATCGGGCCGTGTTACCGGCGCATCGCGGCGTTCGCGAAGGAGCACGGCATACCCGTGTTTTCGGTGGATACCGATGGACAGCCCGGCCTGATCATCCCGCCGATGATGGCCGCGGGGGTCAACTTCCTCTGGCCGCTCGAGGTCGCCGCCGGGTGCGACGCCAACGCGATGCGGGCCAAGTATCCCGCCTTGGCCATGATGGGCGGAATCGACAAACGCGCCCTCGCGCGCGGCCCCGCCGCCATCGACGCCGAACTCGAAAGGGTCCGCCCTGCTCTCGAACACGGCCGTTACATCCCCGACCTCGACCATTCCGTGCCCGACGACGTGTCGTGGGAGAACTTCTGCTATTACGCCGAACGCCTCAAAAGGCTCGTAGGCAAGGCCTGAGCGGCCAAGGCCGCCGGCCGGTCCGCCTGTTCACGGCGTCCGTTCCTCGAGCGCGAGGCTATGCCGCCGGCCAAACCGGAGGACACAGAGCGGTCGGGACGGACCACGCGGTTTCGCCGCGCAAGACCTTGCGTCACTTCCGGCTGAGGATGATGCGCTGGCGAGCGAGCCCGGCGCGGCGTTCCAGGCACTGTTTATAGTTGGCATAAGCCGATGCGGGCGCCTGTTCGACTTTCAACGCATACGCATCGTCAAATACGATTACGCCGCCCTTCGCGGTGAGTTTGGCGCGGTATTCGGCTACGTCGGAGACGAAATCTTCGCTGGCGGGCATCGAATACACCGTATACCCCTCAGGAAGCGCGATAGTCCCTTGCGTGGTTTCCATGGCCCGGTGGTCCCAGAACAGGTCAAACGCGCGCGTCGGGCGGCCGACGGCGTGAGCGCTGTACGCTACCGCGGGCAAGGTGAACATCATGAGGTCCTCGCCCGCCTTGACGGCGAAGTCAGGAATCCTGCAGCGGACGGTGAGCGCCGGCGGAACCGCCAGGTCCGCAAGGTCCGAGACGCTATAGTCTTCGAGGAGCGCGGAGGGGTGGAGATAGGCCGCGAACTGGGTGAGCTGGTTGCGCAGCATCTGTTCATCGAGATCTTTGAAACTGCGCAGACCCGCCTGAGCGTTTCCGGTGGCGGTCAGGGTCACGGTCAGCGCCAGGGAACCGTCCGCGTTCAGGACGGCGTCGAATTGCCTCACGTCGCGCTCCCCGGCGGGTTCGGAGAGTTGCGTGATGCGGGTCGTGTCCGCGTCGTAGGGGAACAGCATCGCGTGGGCGCCCTGCAACGAGCTGGGCAGCGTGTCGAACGGCAGTACATCGCTTTCGGCCGACGTGAATCCCTCCAGAGAGGGAAGGTACACGGCCGACCGGTCAAACAGCCGCAGCGACGGCGTTTTGGCGGGCCACGGCCCGGCCTCACGGCTGCGCACGAGGGCGAACCGCGCTTCGAGCCCGGCCGCCTCGAGCATGCGCCAATACAAGGCATTCTTGTCGAGCTCGTTGGCTACCCCGCGTTGCGCGGTTTCGTTCGGATCGTGGGGAACGATGCGGAAGTGCCAGTGCGGCACGGGCGCCGTGCGGATGGTTCGCGCAACGAAGTTACGGATAGCCTCGGCGCCGCCGGCCTGGTCCAGTTCCCTGGCGCGGGCGGCGAGCGTGTCCGACAGCGGCGGCAGCTCCGCGAGCGCCTGCTCGTAGGCTTTCCCCAGTTCGTCCCAGGTGGCGGTTTCAGCGATGGACAGGGTCGGCCCGATACGCGTCAGCGGCGGCATGAACGGTTCCGACGGCAGCCCCTCCTGCATGCTCGCAAGTTTCCACACAAAACCCTGGCTGCTGGACTCGCCCACTACCGCGCCGGGCTCGTACAAATCGCTCACGATTTGTTGCCCACCGCCCCCCCCGGACGGCAGGACATGCACCTCTTTGCGCAGAATGGGCTCCTGATCGCGAAAGACCGGCATGCTGTAAACCGGTTCAAGGGGCCCGCCCCGCTTGCGGACAACGGTGTACTGCACGTCGATAACGCTGCCGGGCCGCGGCTCCTTGCATGCGAAACGCAGCCGCGCCAGGCGTTGATACTCGGGCAGGCGGGAATAAATGCTCTCGGATTTGAGAGCGGCATCGCTGAGGTGCAGCACCTTGCCGTCGGGCGTGACGGTAAGCGCAAAATCGACCTGCGGCACGTCGCTATCTTCGAAGTACCACACGTTGGTGGTGGCCACGTCCTCGCCGCGCTGTTGCAGGATGAGCGCGATGTGACGCACGGTCTCTTTCATCACGCCCCGTTCTCTCAGATCGATGGTTTGCCGGTGCAACAGGGTGACGTACCCGGCCGCGGGGAATTGTTCGCGCTTGGGCAAAGCTTCGAGACAGGCCTTGAGCTCGGGGTCGGTGATCTGGCCGGCCGTCTCGACGTCATCGTACTGCCGCGCGCGCTGAAGCTGGATCTTGAGCACGCTGGCCTTCGGGTACTCGAGCACGCCCTCCGGGGTCTCGAACCAGACCTTCTTCCCGGTCATCTTTCTGAGCGTCCCGGGGTGTTGCTCGCCGTCGCGGAGGTAGAGGGTATCGGCGCTCGATACAGCCGCCAAAACCGCGAACATGACAAACCAGACCGCGCGTCGTTTGCGTGTCATCGGATCAACCCTCCTCCGTCACGAAGATCTCTTTTGAGCTGAACGAGGCGATCGCACGCAATGCGTCGCGATACTCCGGATACGCCTCGACCGGGATGATGCGCTCAAGCCGCCGGAAAACTTCCGTAAACGTCACGGCCGACTCCGTCTCGACGTAGACCGCCTCGTATTTAAGGTAGGGGGTGCTCACCCGCAACGGAGGCGGCGCCCACTTCAACCGGAACCCAGGGGGCAGTTTCAGGTTGATGGTGAGAGTTCGCGCTTCGGTGGTCATGTACTGGATGGGAAACCGGCGCGACTCGAGGGCGACCTCGGGATAGCTGCGCTCCAGGGTGGGCATGCGCAGGTACATCAGCTTGCCGGCGCGAATGGCGTGGCCCGGCAACCGGTAGTCGAGGGTCATCCGGACCGGCTCGTTCAAATCGGACAAATCGGACAGCGTGAAGGTATCGAGCAAGGCGCCCGGGCTCAGCGAGTTCACGTACTCGGTCATGCGATCGGCGCGCTCATCCTCACGAACCGTTTTCCAGAACGCGCGGATCCCCGCCTCGATAGTGCCGGTGTAGTCGTTCCGTGTGCGCACGGTCACGTCGCCGGACGCCGCCAGTTCCGCATCCAGCACCGACTGCCGCCCGTTGTCCTCGGGCGGGGGCACGGGAATGGTGTTGAAATCGCCCCGGATAGCGTTCATCGCGATGCAGCCGTGGTCGTCGGCGCGAAAGTAGGGATACCGAAAGTCCTGGGCGGTGGCATCGAGGTAGAACCGGCGCCCGTCGGCCAGCTCGACCTCGGATATGGCGTGGTTGCCGTCGATGGCCGGGATTTCGGTGACCCCGACGCCGTTGTCGTTCGTCGAAAGAATGATCGGATAGCTGGTGACGCCGATGGCCTTGCACATCGTGGCGAAGAGGATGGCTTTGTCGGTGCAGTCGCCGTACCGGTTCTCGAAGGTTTCCATGGCCGTGTGGCCCGACAATCCGGAGCCCAGGCTCCCTTTGATCGAGACGTACCGGGTGTTCGTCTGCACCCAGTGGTAAATGCGGGCGAGTTTCTGGTCGACGGTCTCCGCCCCGTCAGTAATCCTGGCGACCTCCGTCTCGATCTCGGGCGTGAGCTTCATGCGCGAAAGCTGGAGGTCTCGCTGCAGAGCGAAAACTTCGTCGAACGAGCCGAATATCGAGGCTTCCATGCGCGGCGCAAGGTCGGCCTGAGGCGGCATGAATGGCTCTTCCACCAGGGGCGCCACGTCGCGCAGTTCCCACGTGTAGCGGACCCGGCCCTTCACGCGTTCGAGCTTCGGCTCGGCAAGCCCGGGATCGGGGAAATGGCGCGTGTAGTGGTTGAACGGCAGGTTCTCCGGGACCTCGACGGTCACACGGGACAGCGCCACCGGCTCGCCGGACTGGAAATAGTAGCCGGGGAAAAACAACCGCGAATCTTCCGGGTTGTAGTTCTCATACTCGTAGATATATTCGACGATGGACCCGATCTCGACGCCGGGGATCACACCCCCAATGATCTTCTGGCTGGGGTTGAAGAACTGCATCTCCTCCGACGGGCTGCCTACGCGCAGGGCGTCCGCCGAAAGGGCGTAGACCGTCCCGTCGGGCGCGACGGACTTCGCTTCCAGTACGCGGACCCGGCTCCGGCCCTCGGTGAAGCCCGATGCGAACTGTGCCCACGATTTCATCTCCTCCTTGAGCACCAGCCCGGCGAAGTGGTAGCGGTAGGTTTGGGTGCCGTCATTCTTGTACACGAAATCGCCGTCGTCGACCAGGATGACGCCGCCCGTGCCTGGGAACTGTTCCGCAAGGGCCTGGCCTTTCGGAAGCATCTCCTGGGCAAGCTCGGTGAGGCCCGTGGCCTCCGCGAGCCCGGCCCCCGCCTCGCCTTCAGCACCAGCGGGCTGGAACAGGAGCAGGGTGACATCGTCGCGCTTGACCGCGCCCGTGCCGGGCACGGTAAAGGCCGTCCCGTCAAACGTTACGCCCTGGACATTCTCGATGGGTCCGCCCTGGTACAGAGTCAGGTTCTCGTTGACCGGCACGTGCGCGCACCCGGCACACACCAGCAGCGCCGCCAGGAGTCTTGCAACCGCTCTCACTTCGTCATCCTCCCTGCGATAGCTCGCAGCCTCGTCAAGGTCGTGGAATCGCGCGTTGTCTGCCAGCATACCAGACATGCGGCGCGCGTGTCCCCGCAACCACATGCCGTCAATTCCTAACCACGCCCCGCTGCGGGAGATTCCGGGAAAACGGGCGGTTCCGAGCGGTCGCCCTGGAACTCCTCAACACGTGCACGAACGGAATCCGGCAAAGCTGCGTCAGACTGTGCCGTCCGATCGGTCCGGTGTGGATACGGCCTCCCTTCTCCATCTTCGCGCCGTCGGGGCAGCAAGATGTTTGCTGTGGCCTGGGTCCCGACGCCCCTGACGGCGCTTTTGACATGCCATCGTGCTTACAGTAAACTCGCCCGCGCCTGGATGGCCCGTGAATCGCGGGGCATTGTGCGAAAGGTCCGAATACAATGAGAAGATGCCTCATGGTCAGTTCATTAGCCCTGCTTCTGGCGGGTATGGACAACATGGCCGCCGCGGAAGGAATCGACTTTCGGGAAGCGTTTCGCGATGGCCGGTGGCGGGTCGAGGCTCAGGGGTTCGCCACGCTGCATTCCCGCAAGACCGATCGCGAGGGCGACAAGTTTGCTGCCGTTTCGGCGGAATATGAAATGCCGCTGACAAGCCACCTTGCGTTCGGCCTGCGCGGTTATCCGTTGTTTGTGTACGAACCGCACCGCACCTCCGACGACACCATCTATGGGGTGGCGGGCGGAGTGACGACCCGGTACTACTTCAAAGAGAACACCCACAAGGGATGGTTTGCCGAAGGCGGCGGCAGCCTCCTGTGGCACTCGCGGCATTTTCGAGAGAACGGCTCGCGGGTGAACTTCATGCTCGAGGGCGGACTGGGCTACCAGTTCGAACGCGATTGGCACGCGACATTCAAGTTCAGCCACATCTCGAATGCCGGCATGCACCACGACAACGCGGGCGTCAACGCCCTCGGCCTCGGCGTCGGATATACCTTCTAGTTCGGTATGACCGCCGAATGCCCCCAATAACACCACCTGGCGCGGCCTTCGCTGTGGCGGGGTCCGGAGCGCGCTACTTGAGTGACCTCTCCGACATGTTTCGGGCCTTCAGCCCTCTTTCTTGTCTTGAATCCCCCCCCCTGGCCCTTCAGGCCAGGCTGGTATGTGACGCGCCTTCGGCGCTCCGGAGACCTCTCCGCTGTGGTGCGGTCTCCTGACCGCGCCACCCCCACGACCGCAAGGTCTCCACGTCGAGTGATGCAGGCCACGCCGCAAAACACTACTTTTCGCGCGCGGAATCGCGGCGTAGCACGTCCACGACCTGCTGGAACGTTTGCCGGTTACGTTCGTCAAGGTCTATAAGCGCTTCGTGGGCTTCGAGGAGACGCCGTGCTTTACCCGGGTCCGCGTAGTCCGTGGGAGTAGGCGCTTCGTGCAGTTCCGCGCTGGTTGCTTCGTGGGTTTCAACGATATCGAACGCCTTTGCGAACCCCATGCTCTGGATGACCGCGTTGATGTCGGCGTTACTCGATACAAGGATGGGCTTGCCGGCGCCGCGGCGCCATGTTTCCCGGGCAATTCTGGCGATGAGCCCCAGGTTTGTGCTGTCGATAAAGACGGTCTCCGTCAAATCGATGATGAATTCAGGAGATTCCTCGACCTTGAGAAACTCGCTGATAATCGCCTCGACAACGGAGCTGACGGTATGCCGGACCTCGCCGACCAGTCTCAGGACGCACCGGCGGCCCAAGTGTGCGTAGCAAATCCTAGCTTCCATGGTGCGCTGCCTCCTTCTTGACTGTCAGCACCGTCACATCGTCCGGAGGGTCGGCGTTGGTTTTCACCACTGACATGAAGCGCTGGATGCTGGCGCCGCTTCCCAGGGATTGGAGGAAGCCCAGCTTCTGGTCGAGGCTTTCCTGGGGCAGGATGTCGAGCACGCCGTCCGAAAACACCGTGAGCAAAAAGGCCGAAGGGAGGCGCTTCTCGAAAGTCTCATAGACGGCAAAGGGAAACAGCCCGACGGCCGTCCCGGATTCTTGCAGGAGTTCGAAGCCATGGCCGGACCACAAAAACGGCGAGGGGAATTGCCCTCCGTTGGCGAACCGGAGCACGTTTCGAGAGATTGTCAGCACGCCATAGAACATGGTCACGTGTTTTTCGAGGTCTTCGTCAAGCAAGGCCGCATTGAGACGCTCGAGAACGATGCCCGGGTTCAGAACAGCATTATCGGCGCCGTTCAGATAACGCTCCTGATACTTGCGAAAGAAGGTCTTGAGGATGACGGTCACCAAGGCCGAAGAAACGCCGTGGCCCGACACGTCGGCGCTGTAGAACCCGATATGGTCGCCGTCGAGCGCAAAGTAGTCCACGAAATCGCCGCTGAGTTCCATCGAGGATATCAGTTCGCGCGAGATCGTGTAGGGGCCGAACACGCACTGCTCGGGGGGCAGCAGTCTCATCTGGACTTTCTTCCCCGCTCTCTCGTCTTCCTTAATCTTACGCAGATTCTCCTCGAGCTGGCGGTGGTAGCGCTCGTTCTGGCGGCGCAACTCCGCCCGTTCAAGGACGTTGTCGATGGTGTGGCGCAACACGCTCATCGGGCTGACGGGTTTGGTTACGTAGTCCCAGGCGCCCTTCCGTTGCGCCTCGATGGCATCGTTGATGACGTCCGCGCCGGAAACGACGACCAGGGGCGTCTCGGGTGCCCGGGCGCTGAGGGCCTCGAGCACGGCGAATCCGTCCATGCCGGGCATGCGGAGGTCAACCAGCACCAAATCAGGATGTTCCCGTTCAAATACCGCAATGCCTTCCGCGCCGTTCCCTGCTTCATACACCCCGAATCCGCACTTTTTAAGGTATACAACCAGCGTTCGGCGCACCATCGGGTCGTCATCTATGGTGAGGATGGATATGCCCGTATCAGTGGCCACGGCCGTATGCTCCTCCACGGGCCCGCGCCAAGGGGCCCCTCTGTCTCGGTTGCCGTTTGCGGCCGCACTCTTCGAAAACCGCCTGCGGGGGCGCCACGCCGTTCAACGCCCCATTGCAGCCCGGCTTTCAGTATACCGTTTTGAGGAGATTTGCGCAGGTCTTGATTCTGTGACCTCTGATGCGGGCACGAGACGTGCCTGTGCGCGCTGGAGATGACCTTCGGACACCGTGATCGCGCCTGCCGCGGCGCTGTGGTATAGTTGCCGGGACTGTCCAGCGGGGTAGCTCAACGATTCGGAGGAAGCGGTATCATGCGGAACGGATGGCTCGTCCTGGCGATTACGGCGGCATGTGTCACGCGCGTTGCGGCGGAAGAAACCGCCGGGATCGCCGCCCCGGGCGCGGCACTCGAGAAACTCTCGGGCGAGTTCGAGTTTACCGAGGGCCCGGCCGCGGACCCCGCGGGCAACGTCTATTTCACCGACCAGCCGAACGACCGCATCATGAAATGGAGCGTCGACGGCGCGTTGACCGCCTTCATGCAGCCCTCGGGACGCGCCAACGGCCTGTGCTTCGACAAGGAAGGGTTTTTGTGGGCGTGCGCGGACGAGAAAAACCAGCTCTGGCGGATTAGTCCCGAAAAAAAGGTTGAGGTGCTCATCGACAAGCACGAGGGCAAGCTCCTGAACGGTCCCAACGACCTCTGGCTTCGGCCGGACGGCGGCGCGTATTTCACTGACCCCTTCTACAAGCGCTCGTACTGGGACCGCGAGACCATGGAACAGCCGTGCCAGGGCGTGTATTTCCTTGCGCCGGACCGCAAGACCGTCACCCGCGTGATTGACGACCTTGAGCAACCCAACGGCATCATCGGCACGCCCGACGGAAAAACCCTTTACGTGACAGACATCCACGCCAAGAAAACCTATGCCTACGCGATCCAAGAGGACGGCAGCCTTGCGGCCAAAACCCTCTTCTGCGAAATGGGCTCCGACGGAATGACCATCGACAACAAAGGCAACGTGTACCTGACCGGAAAAGGCGTGTTCGTTTTTGACAAGGCCGGCAAACAGATCGATCATATCGCCGTTGATGAGCCGTGGACCGCGAACGTGAGTTTCGGCGGCACGAACATGGAATACTTATTCATCACGGCCAGCAAGGGCTTGTACCGGCTCCAGACTCGTGTAAAGGGCGTCGGAAGCCAGTAATCACGGGGTTTATGCCCTATTCGAGCGAGTGCGTTCTGCCAGACCGGATAGCGGAGAAACTCGCCCGGAAGGGGGCCGCGCGCTGCAGTCCGCCGGGCATGTAGCGCCAGGCCCGGCGCCGGACGGGGTTAACGTGGACAAGACGGGCGCGAGGTGAACATGAAGAAAAACAGTGGTGTCAATCGCAGGGACTTCTTGAAAAACGCCGGAACAGCCGCGGCAATGATGGCGGCCGCTCCGTCGATCACCGGGGCGGCGGAACCGGCCGCGGACCCCGTGCGGCTCGCCCATATCGGCACGGGCGTGCGCGGCTGGGACCTCATCAAGTACACGGGGGCTCACAAAGGCGCGAAAGTGATGGCCGTATGCGACGTATACAAGCCGCATCTCCAGCGCGGGCTTGAAGCAAGCAACAATCCCGGCGTCAAGGCCATCACCGATTATCACGACGTGCTCGCCGACCCCAACATCGAGGCGGTGGTCATCGCCACTCCCGACCACTGGCACGAGCAGATGCTTATCGACGCCGTAAACGCCGGCAAGGACGTGTATTGCGAGAAAGGCTGGACCACCTCGATCGCCGCCGCGAAACGGATGCGCGAGGCGGTCAAGAAGCAGGGGGCCATCATGCAGCTGGGCCACCAGGGCCGGCAATGGCCCGCCGCGGCCGCGGGCGGAGACCTCATCCGCGCGGACCGCATCGGCCCCCTCACGTTCGTCAAAGTGGGCCGCTATTTCAACGCTTCCCCCGACCGGCCGGTGTGGCGCTGGTACGGCAACTATACATGGTACGACCACCCCGACCCCAAACAAGTGCTCGCGGACCTGGACTGGGCAAAATGGCTGGGGCCCGCGCCGGCTATCGATTTCAACGAGCGGCATTTCTGGCATTGGCGCTGCTACTGGCAGTACGGCACCGGCCAGGCCGGCGACCTCCTCTCGCACGAGATGGACTACGTGCAGACGGTCCTGGGCTGGGGCATCCCCGATACCTGCGCCTGCGCGGGGCTGAACGCGTTCTGGAAAGACGACCGCGAAACCCCCGACACCTGGCTCGCAACGTACCAGTTCGAGAGCCATGACTGCACGGCCATCTTCGAGGGCATCATGAACTCGAACCGCATGCAGACCCCCGAATTCGTCGGGCGCCAGGGCCGGATCATCTACAACGGGATCGGCCAGGACGCCAGCCGCTACGAACTGTACCCAGACGTGCCCGCGTGGCGCATGGGCGAAGCTCCCCCTGAGCCCGCCGAACGATTCGACCCGGTCGCCGCGCCGCCGCAACCCACGCACATGGAGGACTTCTTCAACGCCGTGCGGACGCGGAAACCCCCGCGCTGTAACGAGGACGAGGCTTTTATTGAGGCGGCGACCCTCTTGATGAGCGTCGAATCGTACAAACAGAAGCGCCAGGTCCGGTGGGACAGGGAGCGCGAAGAAATCGTGTAGCTGGCGGCGGGCGCGTTGCGCTGGTACGCCGTTACCGCCGTTCGAGTTTCCAGACGTCGCTCTGCATGTTGTTTCCGGCGACTACCCAGAGTGCGCCCTTATACACGAAGATGCTCGAGGCATGTCTCGGCGCCCATGGCGTGCCGGGCACTTCGTGCCACGTAACGCCGTCGCCCGAGTGCCAGACGTCGTTACGGTTCTGCTTGTTCCAGCCCCCGAGCACCCACATGCGGCCGTCGAACGCGGCCACGTCATGATATTGCCGGGGATGCCACGGGGCGTGCTCAAGGCGGCATTCCCAGTGAATGCCGTCCGCGGTGCTCCAGACGTCGTTGTAGAAATTCCGCCCGGGCTGTTTCGGGGTGTCGTAGGTACCGCCCCCGAGCACCCACAGGCGGCCGTTCAGCACCACGTTGCCGCCGATCATCCCGCGCGGGGACCAGTGGGGCCCCTCCGGGACCACCTTTGTCCAGTGAACGCCGTCGGAGGTGTTCCAGATATCGTCATGAAACACTTCTTCGGCGGGAGCAAACTGAGGCGTGGTCTGGCCGCCCATAACCCAGATCTTGCCATTGAACGCCGCGGTGTAGTGAAGTACCCGGGGCGCCCAGGGAACGTCCTGGCCCTTATTGACGTGAGACCAGGTTAAGCCGTCTTCCGAGTTCCAGACATCGCACGGGTAGTATCCCTGGAGCGAGTCGCCCCCCACGAGCCACATCTTGTCCTGGAAAACCACGTACCCGGCAGTATGGCGGCCTTCCCAGCCGGTCTCGGGGTTGAACCGGTCCGTGCCGAAGGTGTTG
Organism: Candidatus Hydrogenedentota bacterium; assembly: GCA_035416745.1. Classification (NCBI taxonomy): domain Bacteria; kingdom Pseudomonadati; phylum Candidatus Hydrogenedentota; species Candidatus Hydrogenedentota bacterium. The sequence continues at coordinate 48,738 of DAOLNV010000019.1, forward strand.
GGCTTGACGAGGCGCCACTCCGCCCCGTCCGCGGACCGCCAGACGTCGTTGGTGCAGGCCTTCGGAAAATGGTCCTTGTTGCTGGGGTTCCATCCGCCAATAAACCACATGGCGTCGCGGTAGACCAGCGCGCCAGCCCCGTCGCGAGGAGCAAAAGCAGCCTTTGGCGTCACGCAAACCCATTCATAGTCGGGAGTTGCCGGTTCCGGCGCTTCGCCCGCTATCGCGGTAGCGGGGACGAGCAGAAGTAAGCCGCATGCCGCCAGATACGCGCGCGAGAAGGCGACTTTCATCTAACAATGCTCCGGGGGCGGCGCTCTCGGCCGCCACGCCTAAACATCCTCGGCCAAAACGTCCTCCACCTCTTCGGGGGTGTCGCACTCGACCAGGCGTTCGAGAAACTTCGGTTCCTTGAGGGCGGTCATGACCTGTGCGAGAAGGCCCAAATACTCCTTCTGAGAACCCGCAGGCATGGCAAACAGCACTATCACGTGGACCACCTGGTTGTCGAGGGTGTCGAAATCTATGCCCTGTTTCGAGATGCCGACGCCGACGGCAGGTTTGCGCACGCCTTCGAACCGCACATGGGGGATGGCCAGGCCCTGGCCTATGCCCGTGCTCATCACGGCTTCCCGATCGCACACGGCCTTGCGGAAGGCCTCGCGATCGGGAATCCCGCCCGTGGCAAACAAAGCATCCACGAGCTTGCACAGCGCATCGTGCTTGGAAAGCGCTTTCTTGAACACGCAAATGCGGTCGCGGTCTATATCGATGCCAAACGCTGCCATGGCAACCTTTTCCGAGTGAATGGCAAGAGCCCCCCTTGCCTCCCAACGAATCGATCCCGCCAAGTTTACACTTCCCGCGATTCCAGGTCAATTCTTCGATCGGGGCGGCGGAGCGGCTCCTGCCCATGAACGCCCTCTCGGGAGGGGGAATGCGGGACAGCCCGCCGGGCGTTGGGCTTATAGGTGCGGCCGTGATGAAGTCTTTACCCAGAAAGAGCTTCCCGCGCCCGAAGGGCGTTTTTAACTTGTGCCCTTGCTTCGATTACACTGGTCCGCTGACGAACCGAGTTCCGGAGGCACGCTCATGACGCTCGAAAAAGCCGACCCCGTATGGGAAGCAATACGCAAAGAAGCCGCCGAGGAAACGCGCAAGGAACCCTTGCTGGCCAATTTCCTCTATAGCGTGGTGTTGAACCATAAGACTTTCGAGGACGCGCTGAGCTACATCCTCGCCACCAAGCTCGAGAGTACCATCATCAACGCCGTCGCGCTTCGGGACCTCATCGACGAAGCCCTGGTCAACGATCCCGAAATCGGGGCGTCGGCGCGCGCGGACATCAAGGCCGTGCTGAGCCGCGACCCCGCATGCCGTACGCACTCCAACCCGTTGCTGTTCTTCAAAGGGTTTCACGCCATCCAGTCGTACCGCATCGCCCACTATTACTGGCGAACCGGGCGCGAATCATTGGCCCTGTTCCTCCAGAGCCGCGTTTCCCAGGTGTTTGCCGTCGACATCCACCCTGCCGCGCGCATCGGCCGCGGCATCCTCATGGACCACGCAACCGGCGTCGTTATCGGCGAAACGGCCGTTGTCGAGGACAACGTGTCGATGCTCCACGAAGTCACCCTCGGCGGTACGGGCAAAGAAACCGGCGACCGCCATCCCAAGGTCCGCAAAGGCGTCCTGATCGCGGCGGGCGCCAAGATCCTCGGCAACATCGAGATCGGCGAAGGCGCCAAAATCGGCGCCGGCAGCGTCGTGCTCGACAATGTCCCGCCTCACACCACCGCTGTCGGCGTGCCCGCGCGCGTCGTGGGCCGCCCCAAATCGCAACAGCCCGCCCTCGACATGGACCACTGGATCATCTGAGTTTTGGGGACACAATACTCAATTGGGGTTGCGCGCATACCCATTCCCTGGTCCGCGGATGCATAATTGAGTATTGTGTCCCCAAAACCGGAGGGCATCAAGAATGACGCGCAGGGAGTTTCTGGCAGGGTTCGCGGGAGCAGCCGTGGGATTGGCGCTGGCCGGAAAGGGGCATGGCATGGAGGAGGAAGCCGTTCGGCGGCCCAATTTCGTGTTCTTTCTCGTCGATGACTTGGGCTGGACCGATCTGGGTGCGTTCGGCAGCTCGTTCTATGAGACGCCGAATTGCGACCGGCTCGCCGCGGAGGGGATGCGGTTCACGAACGCGTACGCGGCGTGTCCCGTATGCAGTCCTACGCGGGCGAGCATCCTGGCGGGGAAATATCCCGCGCGCATGGGCGCCACCGACTGGTTTGGCGCGCCCCAGCCGGAAGCGGTAAGCGGGCACTGGACCAAGGACAAGCCGCTCCTGCCCGCGCCGTACGCCGAGAAGCTCGCCCTCGAGGAGCTCACCCTCGCGGAGGCGTTGAAAGAGGGCGGGTACCGGACCTTCTTCGCGGGCAAGTGGCATCTGGGCGGGCCCGGGTTTTATCCCGAAGACCAGGGATTCGAGATAAACAAGGGCGGCTACGAGCGCGGCAGCCCGCCCGGCGGGTATTTCTCGCCTTACAAAAATCCCAAGCTCGAGGACGGCCCCCCCGGCGAGCACCTGCCCGACCGGCTGGCGTCCGAGACGGTTCGGTTCATCGAAGCTCACCGCGAAACGCCATTTCTGGCGTATCTGGCGTTCTATTCAGTGCACACGCCCCTTCAGGCGCGCAAAGACCTCGAAGCCAAATACGCGAAGAAGGCGCAGTCCATCGACCCCAATCTGCCCCGCTGGGGAAAGGAAGGCGACCGCGAGGTGCGGCTGGTACAGGAGCATGCGGTCTACGGGGGTATGGTCGAGGCGATGGACCTCGCCGTCGGGAAGGTCTTGGACGCGCTCGACCGTCTTGAGCTGGCTGACAACACGATCGTCATGTTCATGTCCGACAACGGGGGATTGAGCACTTCGGAGGGCCATCCCACGAGTAACCTGCCGTTACGGGCCGGGAAAGGCTGGCTGTACGAAGGGGGCATCCGCGAACCCATGATGATCAAGTGGCCGGGCGTCGCGAAGCCCGGCACGGTCTGTGATGTCCCGGTTATCAGTACCGATTTCTATCCGACCATGCTCGAGATGGCCGGGTTGCCGTGGCGCAACGAGCAGCACGTGGACGGCGTGAGCCTTGTCCCGCTGCTCATGCAGCGGGGGGCCCTGCGAGAACGCGCGTTGTATTGGCACTATCCGCATTACGGCAACCAGGGTGGAAGTCCAAGCGCGGCGATTCGTCAGGGCGGCTGGAAACTCATCGAATTCTTCGAAGACGGCCGCCTCGAACTCTACAACCTGAGCGACGACCTCGGCGAAACCCGCAATCTCGCCGGGAGCATGCCGGACGAGGCGCGGGAACTCGCCGGCAAGCTCCACGCCTGGCAAAAGGAAGTGGGCGCGCGGTTCCCCACCCCAAACCCCGCGCAAAAAACCGAAACTTGAGCGAAAGGTAAAACGTATCATGCGTACCATAACATCTGGCCTGATTGTCGTCGTCTCGGTCGCTTTCACGTGTGGAGCGTTCGGACAATCCGCGGAGCCCTGGCAGGCGAGCTATGCCGGCGAGGACGCGAATGGCGGACACGTCGTCGCCCTATGGAGTTTTGACGAATCCGGAGACAGTGTCGCGGACATGTCGGGCAAGGGTCATGCCGGAGTGATGCAGGGCGCTGTCTGGCGTCCTGACGGCCGTTTCGGCGGGTGCGTTGAATCGTTCCGGGGCTGGCCGGTCGAGGATGTGCGCCACGCGATACAAGTCAAGGATGCCCCGTCTCTCTCCCCCGAGGGCGCATTCACCATTGAGATGTGGGTGTGTCCCGCCGAAACATTCGATGGGTATGACGAAGCGTTTATTGTCGACAAGAAATACGTCGCTCATATGGACTACCAGTGGGTGCTCGAGAAGGCCGGCGCGCTCGGACAGCGAAGCATGCGCGTATGCCTCGGCTTTGGAACCGGCTCCGATACGTGGCGGTCATCGGAACCGGCGCTTTTTGCGCGCGACGTATGGTCCCATATCGCTTTTTCATATGACGGCGCGGGGACGGTTCAGTTCTTTCAGGACGGCCGGTCATTGGGCAAGGCAACAAAACCGGGCCGCGGAAGCATCTGCCCCGGCGACCATTTTCTCTCGCTTGGCGACCGCGTGGGCAGCTATTACCACGGTTTCCCGGGGCGTATGGACGAGATTCGCATCACCGGGGGAGTGCGCGAATTCCGCCCGCTGACCGTTGCCGCGGAACACGCCCGGACCGCGTACCTGCGCATGGAGCCCTCGCCGCTGTTGCAGTTTCGGTTGACCAACATGCGCCGGGAAAGCCTTGCGGGCATAACGGCCACGGTGAACGTGCCGGGCTTGCCCCAGCAAGCGTATGCCGTTCCCGAACTGGCTGGGGGCGCGACGCATCTCCTCGAATACTCGTTCGACACCCGCCTGCGCCCCGGCACGTACCCCGTGTCGGTAGAGTGCCGCTTTGGCGAAGGGGCGGATGCTTGGGTCAGTCGTGAGTCCTTCGAAGTGGACCTCGTTCCCCGAAAACCGCCGTTCCGGATGCCGGTTATCATGTGGGGTCTGGGCGGCACGGACTCCGTCACGGAAAACCTGCCAACACTCAAAGACATCGGTTTTACGCATTGCCTGGGGTTGCGGTGCGACTACCAGCGGATCTGGGACGCCGGAACGCCCGTTGCCGCCGTGAGCGACGAAGAACTCGCGGCAAGCCGGCGCATGCTCGACCAGGCCCTCGTGAACGACCTCGGAATCGTGATCGGATTGGGGATAGGACACTGGTTGGAAGGCAAACCGGAGCTGCTTCGCGTGGACCGCGCGGGCAAACCTTACGAAGCCGCCAACATCTGCTGCAATTTCCCGCCGTTGGCGGCGTTCGCGCAGAACGTGGGCGCGTCGGTCGCGCAGACATTCGGGGCGTTTCCCGCATTCAACGCAGCTATGATCAACACGGAAGTGCGCGACGGCACGCAGGTGTGTTTTCACGACCACGACCGCGAACTGTACCGCGCGGAAACAGGAAAAGAGGTCCCGGAGGCTGTCGCACGAAAGAACGGCGTTGCCTACGCGAACATAGAGGGTTTCCCAGCGTCGCGCGTGGTGCCCGATGACGATGAACTCCTGCAGTTCTACCGCTGGTTCTGGCGAAAAGGCGATGGATGGAACGGATTTCACTCGGCGGTGAACAACGGGCTGAAATCCACGGGACGGCCGGATCTCTGGTCCTACTTCGACCCGGCGGTTCGCGTTCCGCCTTTGTGGGGCAGCGGGGGGAACGTCGATTTCCTCTCGCACTGGACCTATACCTACCCCGACCCCGTACGAATCGGGCTGACGGCCGACGAACTCTTCGCCATGGCAAAGGGCGGCCCTGAGGGACAGGATGTGATGAAGATGACCCAGATCATCTGGTACCGCTCGCAAACCGCGCCGCCAGCGGAAACGGCCGGCGCCGCCGCCGCCTCTTCACCCTGGGAGGACCGTGACCCCGACGCCAACTACATCACCATTGCTCCCATGCATCTTAAAGAGGCGTTCTGGACCAAGATAGCCCGTCCGGTGAAAGGCATCATGTACCACGGGTGGCAATCCCTCGTGCCTACCGAGGGCGCTTCGGCATACCGGTTTACCCACCCCGAAACGCGCTACGCCCTGAAGGAACTCATCGCCGGGGTTATCCGGCCCCTGGGTCCCACGCTGCTTCAAGTGCCCGCGGTTCCGGCGGATGTGGCCTTCCTCGAGAGTTTCTCCTCGGCCATGTTCGCCGGCCGGGGCACGCACGGCTGGGGCGGTTCCTGGGCGGGCGACGCCTACCACGTGCTGCTCTATGCCCGGCTCCAGCCTGAGATCGTTTACGAAGAAACCATCATGAAGTGGGGGCTGGAAGGCTATCGAGTCCTCGTGCTGGCGGATTGTGATGTTCTCCCGGCGCCCGTTGTGGAACGTATCGCCGCTTTCCAGCAATCCGGGGGCGTCATCGTGGGCGACGCGCGCCTCTGTCCCGCCATCCGGCCGGACGTGCTTCTGGAAGTGTATGAACGCACGAAACAGGCCGCCGCCGACAAGGAAGCGCTGCTGGCCCGTGCCCGGCTGCTTCGGGAACAACTTGGCCCGCGGTACCAGCCATACGTGGACTCCTCCCTGGAGGAGGCGCTTCCCTACCGGCGGTCCTATGGCTCATCGGATTACGTATTCGCCATCAATGACCGGCGTGAATTCGGCACTTATGTTGGCCACCACGGCCTTGTCATGGAAAATGGCCTCCCGGCAAGCGCGCAATTCACGGTAAACAGGAAAGCGGGTTTTGTCTACGACCTGGTTGAACATCGCCCGGTGTCCGTGGAAAGTGATGGCAGCGTGCTCCGCATCCCCGTGGACTTGGAACCCGGAGGCGGAAGGCTCTGGCTGATTACAGAAAAAGCGGTCGGCGGCGTTCATATTCAGGCCCCGGCGGAAGCAGTCCGCGGTGAAGACCTGCCCGTGTCGATTACGGTAGCGGACGATGCGGGCGCGCCCCTGAATGCGGTCGTTCCTCTCGAAGTTGTCATAAGAGACCCGGACGGAAGACGCGCCGAGTTCAGCGGGTACTACGGTGCGCGGGACGGGCTGCTGACTCTTACTATCACGCCTGCCCCAAACGATGTTCCGGGTATGTGGACGCTCGAAGCGCGGGAATTGGCCTCGGGTATCGTGACCCGCCACTATTTTCGCCTGCCGGCATAGCACTTGTGCCGGAGAACCGACAGTGCGGCTCGGCCGGGCGCTCTTGGCCTGCGGCTTCAGGCGATGCCGGTCCAGCCGTTGGCGCTGCGGGCCCGCAGGAATTCCAGGGCTTGTCCCAGCGTGGGGATGCCGGCGCGGCCGCCTACGCGGGTGCACTTGACGGCGGCGACGGCCGCGGCGAATTCGGCACACCGCGCCGTGGGCCAGTCACGCGCCAGACCGTAGGCGTAAGCCCCGTGAAACACGTCGCCGGCGCCCACCGTGTCCACCACGTCGACCTGAAACGCATTGCCTTTCGAGCGGCCTTCGGGGGCGGAGGCCACCCATCCGTCGGCACCCAGGGTAACGACCGCCGTGGCGGGTCCCATCGCGTGGATCGCGTCCAGCGCCCGTTCGAGGTCGTTGCCGAACCCGCCTGCGCGCAAGTAGTGGCGCGGCGCGATCAGCACGCTCACGTCGCGGAGCCATTCCGCGTTAGCCTCGCCGGGTACCGTGTCGGCCACCGTCGGCACACCGCAGTCCCGCGCGGCGCGCACGGCGTCGCGGGCGAGCTCGGGATAGTAGCCGTCGACCAGTACCGCCCGAGCGCCCGCCAGAAGACCCCGGTCCATCGTTCGCCATTCCATTCCTGTGGCGCGCCGGTGGAAGATCGTGCGCTCGCCCGTCTCCTCGTCCACATGGATGAAGCTGAACGGGCTGGCCCCTCCCGGCTGGCGCAGCACATGAGCGGTCGACACATGTTCGGCGCCCAGCTCCGCAAGGATGTGGTCCGCCGCCGCGTCATCCCCCAGCATGCTCAGCAATTCCGTTTGGGCGCCCAGGCGCGCGCAGGCCACAAGGGCCGTCGCAACCAGTCCGCCGCCCTGCATACAGTACTCGCGCACCGGCGCTGTGTTGCCCCAAGGAACCGTGGGCGCGACCACGATGTGATCGAGACAACAGATGCCCGCCCCGACAATACGGATAGGCTGGTTCTCTATGTCCGGGCTTTCCATAACGGGAGACAGTATTGCAGGGCGGAAAGGGCACGTCAAGCCGGGAATGAGCACAAGATGATTGAAGAATGACCTGAAAAGCCCATAATAGGTCAATTTCGGTCATATTTGACGATTTGAGTTGCCATTTCAAGCAGTTTTTGATAGATCTTGTCGTTGAGAACGAAACAAAGCAGCCCTCTGGCCGCTTCGACCCCAAAAACAGGCCAGATGAGAGCGTTGGGGAAACATCTGTTGAGAAGGACCCTGATACCAGAACGATGGGAGTGGATTATCCAGCTTGTGGAGTCCCGGGGCGGCGCGAGCATCGGGGAGCTTGTCCAATGTGTCGGAATCTCCCCTGCTACGGTGCGCCGCGACCTGAGGCATCTTCAAGAACGGGGCCTCATCGAGCGCACGCGCGGCGGCGCGGCGCCGAGCCGCCCCATGCGCACGGATCGGGCATTCGCCGAAACCCACCTCGTCAATCCGGACGAGAAGGCGCGCATCGGCCGTGCGGCGGCGGGGCTGGTGGCGGCCAATGACGTGGTCATGGTGGACGGCGGGTATGCCGCCTATCAGACCGCACGCCATCTTAACGCCCCGGGCGTGACGGTTATCACCAATTCCTTTGTTGTGGTGCAGGCGCTGATTCCCCGCGGTGACGTGGCACTGGTCATGGCTGGCGGAGAGGTAAGCGCCGAGACCGGGACCACCGCCGGGCCCGCTGCCGAACAGCAGCTGGCTCAACTCATCGCGAACAAGGCGATCCTCGGCGCGGATGCGGTCTCGCCCGAGGAGGGCCTCAGCTCGCCCCTGCTCGCCACGGCCCAGACCCAGAAGGCCATGATTGCCGCGTCGCGTGAGGTGATCGTGGTTGCCGACCACGCCAAGCTGGGTCAATTCTCCCTGTATAAGGTCGCCCCGGTGACTGCAATCACCACTCTGGTGACCGACGACGGGGCTGATGAAAAGATTCTCGACGCCTTCCGCCGCGCAGGCGCGGAGGTGATCGCGGTTTCCACTTCGGGCTAGTCCCGGCAGGTGGCGAATGGAAAGGGACAGGGCATGAACGGCAAACCGGGAACGCCCGGCGGCCACATGATGGTCCACGAGAAGAAATGGACGGACTTCCCGCTCAGTCCGCTAACAAACCCGGAACAGGCCGCCCCGCGTGGGTAAGAAAGGCGAAGGCCCCATGTCGACGGACTCTCTGGAACAACAAGTGCTTGAGGCGCTCAACGCAACGCCCTTGCTGGACACGCATACCCACCTCGTGGGCGGCCGCCTTGGCGCGCGAGGGCTGCACGATATCCTCCTGTACCACATGGCGGTGAGCGAACTGTACGCGGCCGGGTGTCCCTCGGGCGCGCGGCTGACCCAGTATCCCGGCTGGCCGGACACGGACGAGGCCCGCCGCCGCATCGAAGAAGCGCTGCCCCATCTCGATGCGGTCCGCAACACGAGCATCAGTTGGGGCATTCGCACGCTCCTCAACGAACTCTACGGCTGGACCGCGCCGGTTACAGCCGGCAACTGGCGTAACCTGGACGCGCTGATACGCGAGCGGGCCGATGACCGCACATGGCACCGCGAGCTCGTGCGCCGTGCGGGCATCGAACGCATCTGCACCGAGCTCTCGCGCCGGGAACAGGGCCAGGATGACGACCTGCTGCAGTATTCGCTCGAGTGGGCTTTCTTTACCCGGTGCCAGTGGGGAGAATACGATACGGCGCTGTACGAACTGGAACGATGCTGGGGCCGTACGCCCGCCGCCGCGTCGCCCATCGGCGGCGGACCGCGGCCGGCAACGGACCGCGTTATCCGCACCCTGGCCGGCGTGCACGACGCCGTTGCATGGTACGTCGATCAGATCCCCATAGACGACATCATCTCGACGGCAACCCATATCAGCACCGACATCGACTACCAGCCGGTCAGCGACGCGGAGATGGAACAAGCGCTCGCGCGCCGCTCCACAGCCGGTTCCCGCGAGCGGGACATCTACGCCTCCTACATCCATGAGGCGTTCCTCACCGCCCTGGAGCGGCGTTACGGCGGACGGCTCCTGTTCCAGTTCAGTTTCGGCGCCGAACCGCTGCCTTTCGAGACCGGCAGCCGTCTTGCGCAGCGCACCATCGATCAACTGGCCGCGATGGTTGGCCGCCATCCCGGGCTCCAGTTCCAATGCTCGCTGTCGAGCGCGCACGCCAACCAGTCGCTGTGCACGCTGTGCCGCGAACTGCCCAACCTGTCGCTGGCCGGATACTGGTGGCACAACTTCTTCCCGTCGATCATGTCGCGCGTCATGGCCGAGCGGCTCGACATGCTCCCCCTCAACCGCCAGGTGGGCTTCTTCTCCGACGCCTACTGCGTGGAATGGACCTATGCCAAAGCGGCAATGGTGCGGCGCGTGCTTGCCGGTGTACTCACCGATAAGATTCGCCTGGGTCAGTACGACTTCGACAGCGCCCTGTATATTGCCCGCCAGCTCCTCTATGAAACACCGCAGACCCTGTGCGGCATGGTCCCCGCCAAATAGAGGCGGGCGCAAGCCATTTCTTGTGCGGGCGCTGCTCTCGGCGGCGGGGCGTAATTGCCTGACGAGTTGCGCGCAAGTAATCCCCGGGCCGACGTGCGAACCCCGTTCTGTCCACGCGGAGACTCAAAAGAAAGTACGCGCTGGAACGGAGCCGTCAGGCCATCACAGTTCGATTCTCTGTGTTCGCCGCGTCTTTGTGTGAGACCGTCACGGGGCCCTTACCCCGTGACGCCGTTCGGATCGGCAAAGAACCGTTAGAGGTCACACTGCCGTGCCTTGGACCGTGCATGCGGCGAGCAACGCCTCGGCCGTCATGGAACTCGACCGCAGGTATATGGGCGATTCCGTGAGAAGGGCCTTTTCGCCGGGGGCCTTGTTCCCCATGACGTTGTAAACCGTGCACCCTTCGGGAACCACAAGCTCGATGGTCTTCGATTCCCCATCCTGTTTCCCCGTCCAAGCCGCCAGCAGCGCGCAATCATCGCACTGAAAGGCGTAGCCGTGTACGTTGTCTGCGCTGGATGCATCCAGCGGACCCGCATATCGCGGCGACGGCCCAAGCATGTTGGCGAGGGCGGAGAGCGCCGCATAGCACTTCCTGGGCACGGCGTCAACACCGAGAAACGTGTTCTCAATATCCATCGCGCCGTTATTGACCATGCCCTCGATCGGCTCATGATAGAAAATCCTGGCTGTGCCGTATGCGAGCATGATGATCGCATGGCGCACAATATAGTCGGCGGCAGTCCGCTCATCGGGCAAGAGCAGTCCCGCGGAAAAATGTCCCGGAGGCGGCGCCCAGGGGGTCCAGGGCTTGTCATCTACCGCGTAATAGGCGGTTTCCGTGGCCCATATGGGTTTGCGTTGCCCCGACTGGCGCATCGCGTTCTGAATTCGCTCAAAGTCCTTGATGAATTCTTCGGGAACAGTCAGCCCGCCATAGGGATGCAGGTTCAAGATATCGCAGTACCCGAGCCCGCCCTGGCTGATGAATTCATCACCAAAGATGTGCTTGGGTTCGATGGCCAGCCCGCCAATAACGGCAGCATTGGGGTCCGCCGCCTTGATCGCGCGGTACGCGCCTTCGAGCAGCTGGATATAGTCAGCGACCTTGTATCCGCCGCTCTGGGGCAGGCAGAAATCGGGCACCCACACCGGTTCGTTCAGGAACTCCCAGTATTCGCATGATTGCCGGTACCTGTTCACGGCCTTCCCGACGAAATCAAACAGCCGTTGCGGGTCCGTGGGCGCGTACGCCATGCGGTACCATAGCCTGTTCTCGATCGTCGCCGGCGCGGACGACGCCCAATTCGTCGAAGGGTTCGGAAACAAGACCAGCGCCCTCATGCCCGCGGATGCCAGATACGCAACTTGCTCATCCGGCGCCGTCCAGGAAATCTGGCCTTGCACGGGTTCCACCCATTCCCAATTGACGGCCCAGGTCCGAACCCAGCGGATGCCAGCTTTCGCGAGCAGCCTCAGTTGTTCGCGGGTCGTGGCGGGATGATTGAGCCCGAACACCGAATCGCCGTAGGGATAGGGCTCGATCACCGTCAATGTTATCTTCCGGGCATGGTCCCGCCCGTTGGCGGCCCACGTAACATTTCCGCGGTAGCATCCCTTGCCAGGAACAGAAACGTCCCATGGCACGGTCACGTGCCGGCCGCGGGGAACATCAACGCGAAAAGCGGCGGGCGGCAATGCGGTCCCGAAGTAGTCTTCCAGTTCGAGTCTGAGCGCAAGAAAAACATCCTCGTCGCTGCGGTTATCCGCGCAGACCGTGAACGTTACGGGCCCGGACTCCTCATATACGTTTCCGTAACGGCCGGTGGTTATTCCCAGCTCGACGGGTTCGCGGGTTTCGAATTCCGTCGCCCCGGCGCCCGCTTCGAGCTGAACCGCGTCGAGCCAGAACGAGGCCGCGGCGCCGGGCATCTCGGTCATATCCGGTCCGATGGCCACGCAGACATCTTCGTCCAGGGCGGTTTGGGTGAATGTATACCGAGTCCATTCCATCGACAGCGTGAATTCGCGCGAGGCCTCCTGGATGGGGCCCAAAGCGTTCTTCGCGAAGCGGAACAGGAACCGTGCCTTTGCTCCCGGGACGCTGGCTCTCAAATAAGCCGACAGCGTGAGCGGCTGGCCGCGCGTAACGGTCATCCAGCCGACGTTTGCCGCGAGCGGCGCATGTTGCGTGACGCGCACAGGCGGCCATACATCGAAACACGTGACGGGCGTGACGCCCGGTCCCAAATCGATCCTCAGGCAACTGTCGCCATGCCACGCCCCTCCGGATTCGAGCGCGCCGTACAGGCCCGACAAATCTCCTCCCCATCCCGCCGGTTTGCCGAGCGACGACCACAGGTCCGTGCCGCATTCGAACGAGGAATTCCGAACGAGGTTTTTCGATGCAATGTCTTCGCATCGGGGGTTGAATCGCGGAATCTCGGCTTCGTCCGCGAGTTCGCCCGTTGTCAGGGAGGCCTTGCCGTCTATCACGCCCGCGTCAGGAAGCTTGTCGTCACCCGGTATTTCGGCCTGTGTGCCAGTCCCGGCCAGGACCGTAAGAAGAACGCTTGCACACGCGGCCCATCGCCTGCCTGCGCTTGACACGGCCGCATCGTATCGCATGACTTCCTTTCTCTCATCGCTCACAGGGAAAGCCCGCCTGCAGGATGTCCGCGTACGGATTCAGGCCGAAGTACCGGCCGCGATCGCTGCCCCGCGAACGCACCCCGATGCGGCACGGCTTCCCGGGCGCAAGAAGGTTTTTGGGAACAGCCAGATAAAACAAACCCGCGGTGGCGCTCCAGGACGGCTGGACATGCCCGGGGACATACAACAGCGCCGATTGCCCATCTTTGCCCTGCCACAATGTCTGCGTTTTCGAGGTATCGAAATCGAGGACCGGGTGCCCGTTGACGGTCAGCGTGAAGCCCGGATTCTTGAGCGGGGGTTCGGTAAACGGGAACCCGCCCGCAAAGACAAACGTTGCCCATGGGGCATCGGGCGCCGGGGCTGATTCCCACTCGACGCGATGCAGAGGCTCCTCCTGCCGTATCCGGCATACGGCCGCGTCTCGCTCGCGATAACTCTGTCCCCGCGCCTCTTCTCCCTTGTGGTAAAGGAGACGGCTGAACCCCGAGACAAGCGGACCCTTCGTAAATGCGGACTTCTCGAGCGCGTCCTCGACGAACTCGCGGGACCATTCGGCCTCCGGTTGCGGAAATCCGCAGGCATGGCTGATGAGGCGTCCAAGAACGTAAGCGGCCTCGGGCCCGCCGTTGCGCGCCGCCACGTCGAAATTGAGCCCGCTGATAATCAACGCGCCTTTGCCCACTTTGGCCTGCACGAGCAACGCCTTGTTGCGCCAAACGTACTCGAAGTCCACGTACCGCGAGAACGGGTGGGGCGCCCCATGCGTGTTCAACGCGCGGATCAACACTTCGGGCTGGGCGGGCAAGCCGTCCAGGAGCAGGGTCTGTGCCCCTTGCAGCAAATGAAACCACGAGGCGTCGCACCAGCCTCCGGGTGTTAATCCGCGGGTCACGGGATTGTCGTAAACATACGTTCCCGCGTTGCTGTCGCCATCAAACACCCCCAGCCACCACGCGGATTTGAATGTGGTGCAATCCGTCGGGAATACCCCCGCCGGCGACAACAGCAACACGCAACTCCCCTGTTCCGCGGCCCTCAGCAGCGCGCCGTTGGGCTGTCGCGCCACATATACCGCGGGACTGGGAAGCGCCTCGCGGTCCGGCATGGGTTGCGGCAGAAACGGCGCCAGCAGGCTCATCGTGTCAGAGCTCGCGTATAGTGGCGCCTGCTGCGTCAGGTCGGGCGCGCCTTTCGGATAGACCCACAGCGTCCAATCGTTGGATTGGCGCAACCCGCCCGCCTCCAGGGAGACTTGGATACCAAGGCACTGTGGTTCGGCGGCATCCGGCAGGGCAAACTCCAGGGTACCCAGCGGCTTCACATCGCCGTTGGCGACAGGCCCCACGTCAATTGTGCGCGTATCCAAGGTCTGCCCGCTGCTCACGAGAGCACACGTCACAACACCGTGGCCGAACGCCGTTCCCGAGTAGTTCGAGACCATGAGCTCCACCCGGGCCGGTTCGCCGCCCGAATACGTCTGTCTAAGACCGTCCTGAAGGACCACCACGGGCCCGTTGAAGCGGCGAACCTCCTCGGGCGTCACCGTGATCGGCCGCCGATGCACGTCGAGCAGGCCATTGGACCCGCAGTACCACGGTTGCAGGAGCCACCAATCATATCCCGATATGCACGGGTTCTTGCGCAAGGCCTCGATATTCGCCTTGTGGCAGAGCAGGTAGACCCGCTGGGACGCCTTCGACCACTCCGGCGCCTCGCCGAGAAGTCCCGCGCGCTCGACGCGGTCCCGGCAATCGGCAAGCCAGAAGGGTTTGAACGTCGCGCCAAACAGCTCGATCTCGTCCAGTTGCGGGAAATGCACGAAGTTGCCTTCTTCGTGCGTGATGATCGGCTTGAGGGGTTTGCCGGTCTTGAACTTGTCAGGGTTGTCGAAGGGCGTCGTCAGAATGTCGAACATGACGGTGTAGAAATCGAGTGTGGGCCGATCTCTCGTGCCGTCGAAAAAGCCCCATGACGAAATGCCGTCGGAGTCGATCACCGGGCGCGTCGTGTCCAGTTCCTTCGCGATCCGGTAAAGATCCGGCCCGACGCGCGGCATGCCCTCCCATTGCTCGTTGCCCATGCACCAATCAAAGATCGCGGGATGGTTCCGATACCGCTTGATCGCCGCCGTCCACTCCGATTTGTAAAGTTCCAGGGCCGCTCCCTGGGCCCGATCGTAGAAACGCGGATAGCCGATGGGAAGCTCAGGCGATACAAACATGCCTACCTCGTCGCACGCGTCGTAATACTCGGGTGCAACAAAGTGGCTGTGATGACGGACATAATTGAACCCGTACGATTTCGCCACCCGGAGCCGGTCCACGTAGAACTGCCGGTCCGCCGGCGGCGCGATCGTGTCCGGGTACACGCAATCGTCTCCGTAGCCGTTCAGGTAATACTTCGCGCCGTTTACGTAGAAATCCGTCCCGCGTATTTCAATCGTTCGCAGGCCAAACCGGGTTTCTACCCGATCGAGATCGGTGTTTCCTTCGTCCGTCACCACCGCGTGCGCGGCGTAGAGGCAAGGCGACTCCGGGGTCCATGGCCGCGCGCCAGGAAGGTCCATTTCAACCCGGATTTTCCCGTCGGCGGGGGCGTCCTGTTGTGTGGAAGCCACCCGGACGCCAGCGGCGTCGCGGATGTCGAGCCGGACGCGTCGCGCACGGTTCAATTCGCCTTGGAGCGCCGCCGTGACGACGCAACCCGCCGGGTCCGTACGGGGTTCGACGAACACGTCTTGTATCCACGCTGAAGAACGGGCTTCGAGCGTAACGTGACTCCAGATGCCGCCCCAGTACGTGAAAAGGTGGTCGATAATATCCATGCAGCCCTGGAGCGCGTCCTCATTCCATCGCTGCTCCGAGTCAACCAGCACCACGACATCGATCGAGCGGCCCGGCGCCGCATGCGAACTCACATCAAACTCGAAATCGGACACGTACCCCAGGTGCGAGCCCACAAGTTGGCCGTTCACCCAAATCTTCGCCGAACGATACACGCCGCCAAAGCACAGAAAGATGCGGCGGCCCTGCCAATCTTCGGGAATCGCCACCGTTCGCCGGTACCATCCTTTGCCGATGAAATTGTGATAAAGCTTC